>CALVHY010000001.1 GCA_944329205.1 uncultured Bacilli bacterium
CTGTAAGCATCATTCCTCTTAATCTTAATATTTTCTCAAACATATGACAAATACCAGTATTTGCATTCTTCTGTATATATTCTTTATAATTAACTTCTTCCTTAGGAAATATATTTTTATCAAAAAACGTATCTATTCTAACACCAATTAAATAAATAATACCAAAATATAGCATTGATAAAAGTAATGCCGTACTATTAAAATCCATCAAAACTTGATAAGGAAGATCAAAAATATTCATAATAATCGCTGAAAATAAAGAACTAAGAAGATAGCCAATGGGAATAGAAATAAGGAAAGCAAAAATACCTAAAAACAAATTTTCTAAAGTAAACATCTTAGATATTTGCCTCTTCTTAATTCCCAAAACCATATAAGTACCAAATTCATGACTTCTTTTACTAAACATAAACTTAGTCGTGTAATTTATAAGGAAGCAAACGACTAAAATAATGAAAGCATTAACAAAATACATCACATATTTAAAATTATCCATCACACTGCTTAAATTAAGCACGTCTTCGGAATTTGAAATTAAATTAAAAGCAAAGATAAAGGAAAAAGCAAGAGTAACAGTAATTAAATAAATAAGGTAATCTTTAATGCTTCTTTTAGCATTCCTAACCCCCAACTTAGCAAGCAAGAGAATCATCTCCCCCAAGCATCGTTAACACATCTAATATTTCATTAAAGAATTCTTTCCTAGACTTCTCACCTTTTAATATTTCATTAAATATTTTACCATCTTTAATAAATATCACTCTCTTACAAAAACTAGCACTAAAAGAATCATGCGTAACCATCAAGATTGTAGCCTTTAATCTCTCATTCATCTCATCCATGGTCTCAAGTAGCATTCGGGATGATTTGGAATCAAGTGCTCCCGTTGGTTCATCAGCAAGAATTAGTTTTGGTTCATTTATTAGTGCTCTAGCACAAGCACATCTTTGTTTCTCTCCACCACTCACTTCATAAGGAAATTTATCTAAAATATCGCTAATTCCTAATTTCTTTGCAATATCATCCACTTTTTTATCAACACTCAAAACATCTTCACGATTAATAATTAAAGATAAAGCAATATTTTCTTCTATTGTAAGGGTATCCAGCAAATTAAAATCTTGAAAGATAAAACCTAAGTTTTCTCTTCGAAAATCAGCTAATGCTTCTTCTTTTAAGGTAGTAATATCAACTCCATCTAAATAAATATTACCACTCGTAACCGTATCTATTGTTGATATCGTATTTAAAAGGGTTGTTTTACCACTACCTGAAGCACCCATAATCGCTACAAACTCCCCTTCTAAAACATCAAAACTAATCCCATCAACAGCCTTGGTAATATTTCCATGACTACCATAATATTTTTTTATATTTTTAACTTCTAAAATTTTTTTCAATTTTCCATCACCACTACCATTATAGCAAACAAAAACTGTAAAAAGAATTACAGTTTTGTTATATTGCAATCAAAGTAATCTCCGTTGGATAAACATTACTACCATGATATCTTAAATAAAATTTATAAGTAGGATCAAGTTCTTTGATCATCTTTGGTATTTTCCACAAATCTTCGTTCTTATGATAAACCGAGATTAATAATTTCGGATGATCATTCTTAATATGATTAACTGCACCCATCAAAGCCTCTTGTTCGAATCCTTCAACATCAGCCTTAATAATTGTAATCTTCTCTCCTATATCTTCATCTAACGTTACCATGGGAATTAACCCATCATCGCTAATAAACACCGTATTTGCCGAAGCATCAACCATGCTATTCACAACTGATATACTACCTTTTTTATCTCCAACCCCTTTTAAATAACAAACAACATTTGGATAATCACGTAAATTAGATACTAACTCTTGATATGTCTTCGGAGTTATTTCATAAGCATAAATTTTCTTATAAGAATCTCCATAATTCCGTAAAAAAGAAATGGTTGAATCTCCCGTATAAGCTCCTAAATCAACAAACACTTCCGCGTTGCATGCTGGTATTAAATCCAAATCGAAGTAATCATCATAACACTTCTCTGTTACTTCCCTTAATGTTTCAAAGTCATAATGTACCCAATTATTTAAAATGGCATAAAGTAATTTTTTCGAACGATAATCTTCTAAATTTAAATATAACTCTTCAAAATCATCCACATGTTCTTTTAATTCTTTTACTTTTAACTCAATTTCTTCATAGTTATTGTCTTTTTCATCGATACGTCCCCAATAAAGAAATTGATTAAAAAATTTTATCATATTGTTTTTCGTAACATCAGAAATATTTGCAAAAGATAGTCGAATCTGATGATACAATTCTTGTTTACTCAAAGTTCTTATTTCATTAAGTAGCAGCGCAAACTTTAAATCTATTTGATTCATATATTTAAATCCTCCAGTTAAATATATGATTAAAAAGAAATTATACAACCAAAAAGAACATACTTAAATATAAATATGTTCCTCTCTTCTTTTTGATGGCTCGTATACAATAGGATCTTTATATTTCTCAACTAAACAAACTTTATTTTCGGCTAGACTCTTAGGCACATCGATAATTCTTTGATTTTTAGAGCCTTTAAAATATAAAGATAAACTTTTTTCAGCCAAAATAAACTTACCATCGACTAAAACATCGATATAATTTAAAAACTCTCTTCGTGTCTTATCCTCTAACATATCTTCATATAAAAAGCCCGTATAACACCATACATTTAAACCAATGCTTTTGGCATATTTGGCAATAACCGCACAAGCACTCGCCTGATAAACAGGATCTCCCCCTGAGAAAGTAATCCCGTCTTGTCCCTCTAATTCATCTAACGCAAGTAGCACATCTTCAATATCAACAAGCATTCCTTTTTGAAAATCCCATGTCGTAGGGTTTTGGCATCCCGGGCAGTGATGAGCGCACCCTTGGGTCCACAAAACTGCCCTAATACCTTCCCCATCGACAATCGAATCACGTTGTATATCAGCAGCTAAACGAATTTGCATTATGCAGCCTTTTTATTAAGAATACCTGCAACAGAATGTTTTACCCGATCTCTTTCTTCGGCCTTTTTACCATTATTGAAACGATCAGTTGTGCCAACCAAATAACCAGTTATTCTCCTAATTCTTTCAAATTTAACCCCTTCACCAACAATTCTTTCACTATCTTTCATATTTTATCCTTCCTTTCTAATTTCCATAATAAGATAGACTTGCATTTTTTACACGTTCAACCGTTACACCCTCTGCCTCATGTCTACCACAACCTGGGCAAACATCATTAATAACTCCTGTATATCCACAAACGGGATCACGATCTACGGGATGGTTAATCGCACCATAGCCAATATCATTATCATGCATTAAACGCACTATTGCTTCAAATGCTTCCAAGTTATTCGCTGTATCACCATCGAGTTCGATATAACTGATATGACCGCCATTTGTTAGTTTATGATACTTACCTTCAATCTTAAGTTTATCAGCAACACTAATATGATAATAAACAGGAACATGGAACGAATTAGTATAATACTCCCGATCCGTAACTCCCGGAATAATACCATAAATAGATTGATCGATTCTTGTAAATCTACCACTTAACCCTTCGGCTGGTGTTGCAATAAGGGAAAAATTAAGTTTGTATTCGCTAACATATTCATCACACTTATCTCGCATAAATTTAACAATTTCCAGTCCCAGCTTCCTAGCTTTCTCATCTTCACCATTATGATGTCCACATAAAGCTTTAAGGCATTCAGCTAAACCAATAAACCCAATCGTCAGTGTTCCATTTTTTAAAACTGGTTTTAATCTTGAATTTGGCTTTAAGTTCTTAGAATCAATCCATACTCCTTGCCCTAGTAAGAATGGGAAATTATAAACTTTCTTACTACATTGCAGTTCAAATCTCTCTAAGAGTTGATCTTTTACCATATCCATAATACTTCCAAGTTCTTCGTAAAAGCCTTCCATATCAGCCTTTTTACCTTCAAGTATTCCATGTTTAATCCCAAGTCTTGGTAAATTAACTGTTGTAAATGATAAATTACCACGTCCAGGTACAACCTCGTTATCTGGATTAGCTGGATTAGCCATTACTCTTGTCCGACATCCCATATAAGCAATCTCTGTTTTATAATCCCCAGGCTTATAATACGGTAAATTAAATGATGCATCAATAAACGCAAAATTTGGAAATAATCTTTTGGCAGAAACCCGACATGATAACCTAAATAAATCATAGTTTGGTTCCCCTGGATTATAATTAAGTCCTTCTTTTACTTTAAATATAGATATTGGGAATATTGGTGTTTCTCCTTTACCTAACCCAGCTTCTGCAGCAAGCAAATAATTTTTCGTAACCATTCTACCTTCTGGAGTTGTATCTGTACCAAAGTTAACTGATGAAAATGGTACTTGTGCTCCCGCTCTGGAATGCATGGTATTTAAATTGTGAATAAATGCTTCCATCGCTTGATAAGTCGTCCGATTGGTTTTAGCAAGTGCTTTATCATAAGAAACTCTAAATATTCTTTCTACTTCACTACTATCTTTATAATATTCTTCAAAGTCTGTAATAGGAAATTCAATTGTCTTTAACTTATCAATATCTTTTACAATATGATCCCATTTAATCAAATTAACAAATCCTAATAAATCAAAATAATCATATAATGTTTGTTTAAACTGCTTTCTAAACGTTTTTAAAACACCTGGTGCTAAAAAGTAATCAAACGCTGGAATACTTTGTCCTCCATGTTGATCATTTTGATTCGATTGAATAGCAATCGCAGCGAGTGCTGCATAACTCATAATGTCTTGTGGACATCTAAGGAATCCATGACCTGTTGAAAAACCATCTTTAAATAATTCAAACAAATCAATTTGACAACAAGTAGTCGTACCCATTGGTAGAAAATCCATATCATGAATATGTATTGTTCCATTATCATGTGCCTCGGCAAACTTCGGATCCATCATATAAGATTTTGCAAATTCCTTTGATAAATTACTTCCATATTGAAGCATTGTCCCCATCGCGGAATTTCCATCGATATTTCCATTTTCTCTTTTATTATCATCTTCTAAAGCCGTCTTAAGTGATAATGATTCTACAATCTTCATTAATTTATGATACCTTTTTTGAAAAACATCACGAGACTCTGCTCGTCTTTTGCGATAACTGGAAAATGATTTTAAAACATCATCATATCCAAGTTCTGAGAGTTTTGATTCAATCAAATCTTGAATATCTTCAATCTTAATGATATCTAAATCAGCATATTTTTCTTTAATAGTATCCATAACACTATTAAACACTTTATTGCTATCACTAGGCGTATACTCTTCATTTAAAGCGCTATCAAAGCCTTTTTTTACCGCAATAGCAATCTTTTCCTCATTAAAAGCAACTTTTTTTCCATCTCTTTTAATTACTTTTAATGAATCTAACTTTACATCTGTTTTCATAAACTTCCCTCCACTTTATACATCTACGATACAACTTGATTATATATATTATAGAATGAAAAAACAAGTGCTTTTTTTGACATTTTTTTTGCCATTTTTTATAGATGCCCATAAACACTGAGAAGTCCTAAAAAAATTTTTTTGTTCGCTTTACGACAATTTACATCAACTTAACAAAAATGAGGTTTCAATTTTTTTGAAAAAAGCAAATCTCAATTTTTTAATATTCAAAAAAGCTTTTTTTGCCCAAAATAAGCAAAACTCTAAAATATTTATTTCTAAAAAATCAAGGTTTGGTATTTTTTTTAAAAACCAAACTTCCATTTTTAGGCAAAAAAGGCAAAAGACAAAAGCCTCTAAATCTTTTTGCCACAAAACTCTTGCAACATAAATAAATTTTTTATATAATCTATATATAAGTTGTCCCCGTAGCTCAGTAGGATAGAGCAATTGCCTCCTAAGCAATAGGTCGTTGGTTCGATTCCAATCGGGGACGCCATAAAAATGTTTCCCAAATCTTGCCCAAAATAAAGCAAGATTTTTTTCTTTATTTTACATGCCTTCATTTTTATGTTACAATTCTTGTGGTGAAACCCCTGAAACTAATAAAAAAAATTAAAAAGTTAGCAAAATGGTTATTCCGTTGGCTAAAATATATAGTTTTAATCATTATTTGTTTTATCGCTTATCTTTTTAGTGGCCAAAAATCATCGAAACTAGAATTGAAAAAAGAAGAAATAAAAAAAGTAAAGAACAAAAAAAATACCCCCAATAATATAACCACCAATATAGATACCAATAAACCCTTAAAAAAAGATACGCCTCTAAAACTAACCAAAGAAGAATTAAAATCCGAGATCATCAAGTTTTATTGTCAAGAACTAGAACAAAAAGAGCTTTACTTAACGAAAGAAGATTTTTTTATTATCGACCTTTTAGAAGAAAAAATTGCTCCTATAATTGAAAGTGAACTAACCAAAAGGCATTTAAAAAACTTAGAGGAAGTAAAAGAAAAAATAGAAGAAAGAGGAAAAATTGAATTACCCCTTATTTTAGATCAAAAAATATTAAAAGCTCCCATAATAACCGACCATCCCCCAAAAGATACTATCATAAAAAAATATCCATATAAAAAATTTGAAGAAAAAATGTTGGAAAAAAGCGTTGCTAAAAAAGATGATGAATACCCAATCATTTCTCAAAACAATCCTTTTGTAGCAGAAAAAAGAGAGCTTGAAAAAAAGACTCATCACCAATCCGAAATATCCCCCAATATTTCTCAAATGCCCCTAGAAGAAGAAAAATTCGATTTAACTTTAGAAACTTCTAAAATAGAGGCCGAAATTGATTCTCCATCTACTCCTAGCTCACCAAATTTAACAGTAAAAGAAGCATCCATAAAACTAGATTCAGGAAAAATATTAGCACCTGAAACAGCAAGTGATAATCTTCCTCTTTCTAAACCACACCAAGAAAATACCCGAAACATAAAACAAGAATCCTCAAAAGCAACCAATGAAGAAGAAAAACAAATAGATACTAAAAAAGAAGAAACAAAAGAAGAGCCTAAAGAAGATAAACCCAAAGAAGAAGATATAACAATTGCCTTATCGCTACTCGAGGCCGAAATCGCCAAATTAGAACACACCAAAATTGAAGAGTTCGAAAAACCAAATTTAGAAGATAAAAATTATGATTTTCTTTTAACGAAAATTGATACTATGTTAAAAGAAATAAAAGATCAACAAAAAATGAATTTAAAGCCAAATACCAAAGAAAAACTAAAAGTTCAAGAATTACAGTTAGAAAACATGAAAATTAACATTGAAAACAATTTAGCAAACGATTTAACCGAAGAAGAAAAATGGTTACAAGACACAATAACGGAGCAAGAACTAAATACTTTAGAGCAAGAATTAAAAAACATACACTTAGAACATCAAATTGAATTAAATAAAAATCTACTTAACAAGGTAGAAGGCCTAGAAAATTTAAGTAAAGAACGTTTAAGTATGATAAAAAAAGAACTACTCAAAAAAAGACTCAACAAGATTTGTAAGACAATTGAACTCCCCTCAATTCTTCTTCTCCCCTTTTTTCGTAATCGCTACTTTTTCTTTTTTTCCACCGGTATTTTTATTAACAATCACCTCCATCTTTTAAACGCCATTTTGAATCACCAAACACTAGATTATCAAGAGCCAGTTTTAGAGCACATAAAAAAAGGTAGTGATGCCCTCGATGAAGCACTAAACCTTACTACAACTAACATTGCTTATTTAAATAATTTAGAACAAGACATTTTAAGAAAATACCCCGAATTATCCTTAGATCAAGAATACTTATCTTATATTAACAATCTAAAATATTCTTTAATAAAAAATGAAGAAAAAATGGTAAAGAAAAAGCAAACCCTGGAAAAATATAATTTGAAATTTAAAGGAAAAGTAAGGAAATTAAAAAAGAAAGTTGCTTAAGCATCAAGTTTATGCAACTTTTCTTCTTCTTGCGATAATTTTATCCGTTCTTGCTCGACTAACTCCTTAGGAGCCCGACTAACAAAATTTTCGTTAGCAAGTAATCCCTTTCTCTTAGCAATACTAGCCTTTAACGTATCAATTTCTTTTTTTAGTAATGCTTTATCTTCTTCAGTTATAACACTTTCAAAATAGATAGTAACATCATATTCCCCAAAATGAACGGGATAAGCATTTTTATCAAGCGTTGTACGAGCAACATTTTCAATCTTTAACATTTTCTTAACTAGATCATAATCCGTATCATTATTAAATTGTACTTGAACAGACTTATTCATATGATTTTCTTGATAAGTTTTCCGGTAAAGCTTCATAAATTCAACCATATGATCTATTTTTAAGGCATCACTCATAAATATTTCTTTTTTATTAAACTTCGGATAATCGCTAATCATGATGTTTCCTGATACTCCTGGTATCATTGCATAGATTTCATCTGTTACATAAGGCATAAATGGATGTAACATTTTTAGTATTCCCTTAAGTACTTTTATCAGTACTTTTTTAGTTGTATCGCTATCCATGGAAAATTTAGCAAATTCAATATAGTTATCACAAAAATCATCATAAATAAAATTGTAAATAGCATCGCCTGCATTATTAAGCTCAAACTTATCCATATACTTAGTTACATTCCGAACGGTTTCATTATACTTGGTTAATATCCACTTATCCGTAAGGGATAAATTATCTAACTTATCATCACTTATAAATCCCTCAACATTCATAAGCACAAAACGAGATGCGTTCCAAAGTTTATTAATAAAGTTCCAGGTTGATTTTAAGGCATCTTCATCAAACTTCAAATCAAGTCCGTTAGATACGGCTGTCGTAAGATAATAGCGTAACGCATCGGCCCCATACTTATCAATCATATCCATTGGATCAATTCCGTTACCTAAACTCTTGGACATCTTTCTTCCTTCTTTATCCCGAATAAGTCCGTGGATGAGACAGTATTCAAATGGTCTTTCCCCCATAAACTCGAGTCCTTGGAAAGTCATCCGGTTTACCCAAAAAGGAATGATGTCATAACCAGTTACAAGTACTTGATTTGGATAATATCTTTTTAAGTCTTCGGTTTTATCCGGCCAACCAAGTGTGGAAAAAGGCCATAAAGCACTGGAAAACCATGTGTCTAATACATCGGGATCTTGTACCCAACCATCACCCTTTGGCATCTCACTCCCCACATATACTTCGCTATCTTTATACCAAGCCGGAATCCTATGCCCCCACCAAAGTTGACGAGATATACACCAGTCATATGTAATTTCCATCCAGTGATTCATAATTTTTTCAAATCTTTTAGGTACAAAGTTTACTTTCGTATTTTTATTCTTTTGATTTTCCAAAACTTTATCGGCTAACGGACGCATCTTAACAAACCACTGTTTTGATAAATAAGGTTCGATTAAGGCTCCACTTCTCTCGCTAAATGGGGCATTATGCGTAATAGATTCGACACTCAAAAGAAGTCCTTGTTCTTTCAAATCACCAATTAACTTTTCTCTTGCTAAAAACCGGTCTAATCCTGCGTAACCAAAAGCATTCTCATTCATTGTTCCGTTAGTATTTATACATACAATTCTCTCTAAGTTATGGCGCAATCCCGCCTCAAAGTCATTAGGATCATGCGCAGGTGTTATTTTTACGCATCCAGTTCCCTTCGTCATATCGGCATGTTCATCCCCAATAACAGGTATTTCTCTTCCCACAATTGGCAAAATAACTTTTCTGCCAATTAAATGTTTGTATCTTTTATCTTCCGGATTAACGGCAACGGCGGTATCTCCAAAAAGTGTTTCTGGTCTAGTTGTTGCCACATCCAAATACTCATCACTATCTACGAGTTTATATTTTAAGTGATAAAATGCTCCCGGAATATCTTTATAGATAACTTCTTCGTTAGACAGTGCCGTCATAGCAACCGGATCCCAGTTGATAATCTTCTCCCCTTGATAAATTAGTCCTTTATGATATAAATCTACAAATACTTTTCTTACCGCTTTTGATAAACCCTCATCTAACGTAAACCGTTCTTTAAAGTAAGCTAAAGAAAGTCCCAGCTTAGCCCATTGTTTATGAATATTTAGGGCATATTCATCTTTCCAAGCCCAAGCATGTTTCAGCCATTCGTCTCGAGAAAGCTCTCTTGGGTTAATTCCCATGTCTTTTAATTTCTTATCTACTTTTGCTTGCGTGGCAATTCCAGCATGATCCATACCCGGTACCCATAAAGCATCAAATCCCTGCATTCTCTTATAACGAATAAGTACATCTTGAATCGAAGTATCCCAAGCATGACCAATATGAAGCTTACCTGTAACATTAGGGGGCGGAATCACAATACAAAATGGTTCTTTGCTTTTATCTACCGACTCAAAATAACCCGCATCTCTCCACTTCTCATATTTTCCTTCTTCTACTATTTTATGATCATATTTTTTATCTAACATTTAACTCATCTCCTTAAACTTTGTAAATTCCGAAACTAACGTCTTTAACTCAATATCGATAAACTTTTTATAAACATTGTCATTTTCTTCTTTTAATAAAGCATCAATTTCTTCATATGTACACTTCATCAAATGAAAATGATAATGCTTTTCATAATTGGTAAGGCGAACTCGTTTTAAACAAGCTTCTTTAGGGTTACTTACATAAAACAAATCAATCTTATTTTCCCGATTAACAACCCCTTTTTCTCCCGGAAAATCTTTATGCCAAAAAACATAATTACCTATATAGATCATTTCTTTTTTAAAAACTTTAATTCCCAATTCTTCTTCAAGTTCCCTTTTTAAAGCATTCTTTAGATCTTCTTTATCTTCTACTCTACCTCCCGGCAAATTATATGAACCATCCATATTTGTAACATATATATTTTGATTATTATCCAAAATAACTGCTCTAACTTTATGAACACGTGAATTAATATCTTTTTTCTCTAAATTAGCTAAATTAACTAACAAAAAGCATCCCCTCCAAAAAAAAGGCAGCACCAAAGGGCGTAAAATACGCGGTACCACCTTTTATTTTTCTCTAACATTTAACGTATTTCTACGGGCTAAAAGCCAGCTCCCAAGCAACTCTTCAGATTATCATCTTACTTATTTTCACCATCCATAAGCTCTCTAGCTAAGATTACTAATCTTACTCCTCTTGTTCATCACTTTTTATAAAAGTATTTTATCAAAATTACCTTCTTTTGACAAGTCTAAATCTTACTCTGTTATCTCATCGCCATCATCTAAAACTTCATCCGTACTTGGTAATATTTCCTCTTCCAAAGGATCATTACCATTTTGTAAAACTCCATTAGCATCAAATTCATAAGTTGTATTATTACTTGTAATAATTACTTCCAAGCCTCCATTACTTAACGTATTTATTTGATAAGCTCCTTCATAATTAGTTGTTCCCACATCAATCGTCTCGGATAAGGTATATACGGGATCATCATACATTCCAATATTAAGTTTATTAGATGTATCTATTACTACATAATAATCTTCGTAAAAAGCGACAAAATTATATGTACCACCAATCTTATCTCCATCAAAATTATAAACATAGTATTTATTATTATCAACAACTTTTAAGTAATTATCATAATAATCAACAATCTGATATCCATATTCCCCGGTTATTTCTCTACCAACATTACTATATAGTTGATAAGTTCCCGAAGAAGTACTTACCATATAATAATCCCTAAATTTTTCAATAGAGCTATAATCAAAGCCTATTGTTTTTGATACATTATCACCAATGCGAATTAAGCCAAAATTACCATCATTCTTACTTTGCGCCATCACGTAAGTTGCCTCCGTATCAACAAAAGTAACTTTATTTTCCCCGGTATAACTACCACTATCAACAGTTTCGTATCTAGCTAGAGACTCTCTATCTTCTAAATCATACAAAACTATTGTCGGATTATTAACATCAATCGTATCTAAAATAAATACATAACGTTCATTAAAGATAGGAATCCATCCTACTTCTTCACTTCTATCTTCTTCTAAATCATTTTTACTATAAAACGAATCGGTAGCCACCACACAATTAGTTAAATCACTATTATTACTATTCGAACACTCATAAGTTCCTAATATCTCTGTTTTTTCTTCATCTTGATAAAAATACAATACATCATCATAATAACTAATATAATCATATTTAGCACTCATTATACCATCTTGTAAATCAATTGATTTAGATCTATCACTTCCATTTACTGTATATAAGACATCTAAAACATTTTCATTAATAACTACTTCATAACTTCTTCTCGTCTCGACTAATACTTTATCGTTATTATATACTTGATAAACGGCATAATCATTACTATCTAACTCAACACCTTCTTCATTATATTTATTATTTTGATAATCTCTTATATAAAGATTACTTCGATCGATTAATACAGCATAATCATCAAGTAGTTCAATAAAATCATATTCCTGATCAAATATTAACGAACCATTATAGCTATATGCATAATATCCCCCATCATCAACCACGATATATTCATCATTATAACTCTTAATCCTATAACTTATACCCTGACTAAGTCTTTCTTCTTCCAAATTATATATATAATAGCGATTATTAGTATAAGCAACAATATTACTATCCTCATCTAATCTTCCTAAATAATCATAAGAAAAAGCAAACACTTCCTCAACATTATCCTCACTAAATAGTAAAGCCCCATATCTATTTTCGGTATCTTTAACAATAGCAAAATCACTATTACTAAATCCTTTAACTAAGGAATAAGTTCCTTCTTCTTCATTCGTTGCAATATTATATAATATAATAACTCCTTCATCACTCATCTCATTATCATAAATAAACACATAATTATTTTGATAAATTTGACTCACAATATTTAAGGCTGATCCATCTTCATAAACATGTTTAACATTATCAAATTCATCTTCATTACTATAAGTTGCAACATAGCAAGTCTCTTCACTTTTATTATTACATTCATAGCGGCCAATTTCCTCATCATTATCATTTAAGAAAACTAAAACTCCATCTTGATAAATATAATTATCTCTTTGTACAATAACTTCCGGTTCAGAAGGTTCCGGTACAACTTCTTCTGGTTCTCTTAAAACCAACCATAAAACTACTGCCAAAATAATTATCAAAACCAAAACTGGTATTAAGATAAATAATACTTTCTTTCTCCTAGACCAACTAGCCCATTTTTCCTTAAATTTTTTCTTAGGCTTCTTCTTTTTATCATCTTCATCATCTAAAGATAAAACTTCTTCTTTTTGGCCATCAACCTTATCTTCTCCACTTAAGCCAAAAGTAAGATCATCACTTAAGGTTTCTTTACTAATACCTTCACTATCAATATCATCAATTATACTAGGCACATCTTCATCAGGTATATCAAATAAATCTTTGGTTTTTTCAAGATCATCATACTTCATTATAGACACCTCTTTACATTAAATCAAGTATATCATATTTTTTCTAAATTTACTAGATCTTTTCCGAATGAAAAAAAGCTAGATTTCTCTAACTATTCTGCATCTTGATTTTCTACTTTTACTACACTTTCATTCTTATAGTAACCACATTTAGGACATGCCCTATGAGGTCTAATTGTTGCCCCACATTTAGAGCATTTAGTTAATGCTCCAACTTCTTTTTTCAAGTGCGTACGACGCATTCTTTTTTTCGTTTTACTTGTTCTTCTAAAAGGAACAGCCATATTTTCACTCCTTCCTATCTAAAAGATCCGTTAACTTAGCTAATCTTGGATCAATATTATCATTTTTATTTTCTTCACGGTTCAAACTCCAACCATCACCAAAAAGGTGAGCATCTTTTATCGCCGTAAATCTCATGGGTACTTCCATCACAATATTTTCCCACAAAATCTTCATAATATCAAGTATATTTTGCTTTTTTTGATAATATTCTAAGAATTTTTCGTCATTTAAATCATATTCTTCAACAATTTTACTAGTAAAAGGATAATCAATAGGCTCGGTCGTCACACTATCAGGTAAAACCATTATCCCCGAAACAGTTAAATCAACATTTAACATTGCTAAAGAATCAATCCTAATACTGCCCTTAACATGCATATCTCTTAACGCTATAATACTTGTATTTTCATAATATGAAGATGGAACTTCAAAATCTTGATCATACCAAACAACCCGATTATTACTTAAACTCCCCAAATTAAGTTCCATAAGCACCAACTCCTACATCCATTTTATCAACAATACTAATTTCTTTCAAGCAAAAACTGATAAACAATTCCTTAACCATGGTATATTTATCAGTCTCATAAACAATAAAGTAAATAATGCGTATATTTACATTTAATTTACAACAAACGGATCAGTAGCTGTACCTGTGCCGGATAATTGGACATCAGCCTTTAGATTTAATACTGGTCGGACGCCGCTCAGGTTGCGCACGCTGACGCCGCTCAGGTTGCCATTCGGAGCCACAGTGAACACGTAAGCATAGCCGCCGCTAAAGTCATGCGGAGACAATGTCCAATATGAACGGTCTGTATATAGATAATAACTTGTATTCTTTGCACTTCCATCGCTTTGGTAATACAATCCTCCGGCATAGGCTACTTCATCGGCTGTGATTAATCCGACCGGATAAGTTAACGCTTCGTTTCCGATTCCTGCGCCATCGACAGTATATAGATCGTTATCAGGATCAGGACAATCATATGTTGGGGTTTTATTTGTATTTAATCGATATCTTGCTCCATAATAGGTTGTCGTTGTTCCTGTTCCTCCTGTATCATTTGGTGCTCCACTTGAACTCGTTGTTGATGTTCGATCGCCACAGAAGCCGGTAGTGGTTGATATCTTACTCGTGTACTCACTGTTATTTGCTATATTATTTTGATACCATGTATCTATGGCACCTTTGATGGTACTATTAGACCCTAATCCATGTACTTGTCCACTTGTATACATATATCCTACATACATATTATTATTATATGAACTATTGAATTTACTGGTACTAGATAACTGAGTTCCAGTTCCTGTGGTACTTGTGCTTGTTCTATTATAGATGATTCTTACTGTGCCATCGCCATTGATTCGGATGATCCGCCAGTAATATCCGGCAAACTGTAGCCAGTTTTCGGTTGTATTACCAGCAAAGTAATAACTGGTCCCTTCCCCATCCGGGGCTTGGTATATCGTACCGTTAGTGTTTGATGTTAATGTTGATGAAAAGCTTGTTCTTTCTTGAATTGTTTTATCTGCTAATATTACTTCTGATGCAGTTCTAAATATATCAAAGTATAAATAGCATTTAGTGCCTTTTTGTAAATTAGCAAAAGTATGATTGCCATCAATTGTTCTTAAGATAGCATTATTATCTTTTTCACCATTTACATTACAATAACTTTCTTCTTCATTAATTACATAACCACTTGAAG
>CALVHY010000002.1 GCA_944329205.1 uncultured Bacilli bacterium
ACATTTAATAATGCTGATTTAAATGTTATAGCTATGTATCAAGAGAGTGATGCTGGTACATATGAAGAAATAAATATAATGCCTTCAAGTGATTATGTAATTAATGAAGAAGAAAGTTATTGTAATGTAAATGGTGAAAAAGATAATAATGCTATCTTAAGAACAATTGATGGCAATCATACTTTTGCTAATTTACAAAAAGGCACTAAATGTTATTTGTATTTTGATATATACGTTTTATCCGAAGTAATATTAGCAGATAAAACAATCCAAGAAAGAATAGACTTTAGTACAATATTGACTACAAACACTAATGGTACGATATACCAAGCCCCGGATGGAGAAGGAACTAGTTATTACTTTGCGGGTAACACGACCGAAAACTGGCTATATTTTGCCGGGTTTTACTGGAGGATCATCCGAATTAATGGTGATGGCACAGTCAGAATCATCTATAATGGAACCGGTACAAGTACAACAGGAACAAGTACCCAGTTAGCTAGTACAAGTGTATTCAATAGTACGCGTACTGATAATATGTATGTAGGATATATGTATACAAGAGGAGAGGTACACGGACTCGGAACAAGTAGTATAATCAAAGGAAGAGTAGATGAATGGTATCAAGATAATATAGCAAATAACAGTGAGTACACGAGTAAGATATCAACAACAACGGGATTCTGTGGTGATCGAACATCAACCACAAATTCAAGCGGAGCACCAAATGATACAGGAGGAACAGGGACCACGACAACCTATTATGGAGCAAGATATCGATTAAATACCAATAAAACCCCAACATATGATTGCCCTGATCCTGATAACGATCTATATACCGTCGATGGGGCAGGAGTCGGAAATGAAGCGTTAACTTATCCAGTCGGACTAATCACGGCGGATGAAGTAGCCTATGCCGGAGGAGTATATGGTTCAAGTAATAGTAGTTATTACCTATATATGAACAGTGCATATTGGACAATGTCTCCGTGTTACTTTAGCGGCAGCTATGCTTACGTGTTCGTTGTGAAGGCGGATGGCGGCCTGGGCGACGTCTACGTGAATCGCACGTTCGGGGTGCGCCCAGTATTAAATCTGAAGGCTGATGTGCAGTTATCCGGTACCGGCACATCAACAGACCCATTTCGGGTCGCTTCTTAAAACTAAATAACTTATTCTTCTAGTTCTTCTTCTTTTGATACATACTCGGTATTTACAACATCTTCTGTTCCCTTAACAAAATAAAATAAAGTTGCTTTACTAACATCATTAGTAGGTATGCCACTAACGGCATCAAGTACTACTCCAACCACATTTTCCGGTGTATCATACCAAGTTTCTTCTTTATCAGCCAAAACATCTTCAACCGTATCAGCCCAAATATTTTTTGATATATATGAATCACTGGCACTTAAACTGCTATTATCATCCATTCCCACCCATGTAACCATAACTATATCAGGATTATAACCTGCTATCCAAAAATCGGTATCCGTTGTACCGGTTTTTATCGCATATTTTCGAGATAATTTAGAAGCTATTACCAAGGCTGTTGGATTAGCATAATCCTTAAATCGACTATTGGTTGTTCCCGTAAGCATTTCACTTAAAATATATGTATAATTCATATTTAAAACCAATTCTTTATCGTCATCTTTTTCATACAAGACATTTCCTTCACTATCAACTACTTTTCTAATAAAGCCCACATCTTGTTTATACCCTCCACTAGCAAGGGTTGTATATCCTCTAGCTAAATCTAGTACACTCATTTCACTTGTCCCCAAAGCTAGGGAAGCAACGGGATTAAGGTCGGCTTCTATTCCCACTTTTTTAGCTATTTCAACACACTTTTCGGGTCCCAAAAACATATTTGTTTTAACGGCATACACATTATCAGAAACGGCAATTGCCTCCGCCATTGTAATTTCTTTATTAGCATAAATAGACCCATAATTCTTCGGAGAATAAGTATTCCCATTACTTAAAGTAAAAGTTGTATATTGACTATTAAAAGTAGAAGCTGAAGTCATTCCTTCTTCTAAAGCTCCATAATAAAGAAAGGGTTTCATCGCACTTCCCACTTGTCTTTTAGCTTGCACCGCCCGGTTATATTGACTTTTCGCATAAGATACTCCTCCTGATAAAGCCATAATTCCTCCCGTTTTCGGATCAATTACCACACTAGCTGATTGCAAAGAACTATCACTTAGATAAGTCAAAATATTTTCTTCTAAATCTTTTTGGGCATCCATATCAAGATAAGTATATATTTTTATGCCTCCATTTTGAATTAATTCTGAAGGAATCGTCCCAATATCTTGTAATTCCTGAATCACAGCATCTTGATAATACAAAAGCATATCCAAATTCTCTTCTGATGATTTTCCATATATAGGAATTTTTTCTTGAAACAAACCATCAAGTTCTTCCTGAGTTAAATAGCCATTTTCCACCATAGATGCTCCCACAATCATAGCTCTTTCAATTGCAAGATCATAATTAGCAACCGGATTATAATTTTCAGGACTATTTGGTATACCCGCTAAAATAAGGGCTTCTTCTACGGTTAAATCAAGGGGTTCTTTATTAAAATAATATCTACTAGCATTACCTATTCCAAAATTACCTTGCCCATAATTAATCGTATTTAAATATCCTTCTAATATTTCATCTTTGGTATAATGAACTTCAAGCTCTAAAGTAAGGAAAGCTTCTTCAATCTTTCTTTCCCAAGTACTGGAAAAATCCAAAAAAATATTTTTTATATACTGTTGCGAAATCGTTGATGCCCCCTGAGTAATTTTCCCATTTTTAATATTAAGATACATAGCTTTAGCAATTCTTAAGTAATCAAAACCATGATGCTCATAAAAATTTTTATCTTCCACACTAACGACGGCATTAATAAGATTATAATTTATATCTTCTAAATCAACCCACTCACTTGTACTCGATCCCTGATAAACAAGATTATCCGATGCATCATAAATAAAATACTGTCCTGCCGTTTTAAGTTCCAACTTTGGACTTAAATAAGCATAAGTATATAATCCTATAATTACAATAACAAACGAAACAAACAAAAAAAGTCCCATTTTAAAAAAGAATCTTAAAACGCGCATTAGCTTCACCCCTTTTTATTATGTAAAAAACATTTTAAAATATAGCCTTAAAAATTGATATTCCTGTAATTTTATGATATGATACAATCAAATAAAGGAGGAAAATTATGCATAGTCCTAAAGAAATAAATGTCTTTAATATTGCTAAGCAAAAAAAACTTACATTACATATAGGAGTTGTTAATGCTCTAAATGATATAGATAGTTATCAAATATTAGAAATTCTATCTATTGATGAACAAGACAAACTTTACAAAAGAGAAGTATTTAATGGGAATACCGAACTAGGTATAAATGTAGGCGATATTATTTTATGGAATCCCAAAGCCAGTTTCTTCATTTTAGACGACATTCTTGTGCCCATTCGTTCCAAGGACAAATCAAGCTACAAAATAAGCAGTCCCGATCTAAAAGCTATATTTAAAGAAAAAAAGACAATCCTAAGCCGTTATGAAGAATATATTTCTCAATTAAAACGCTAAGGTGGAAAATGAAAAAACAACTAACTATAAAGCTATATGAAAATAACGCTTTAATAAAAAAACATACCCTTACTGGTACTTTTAATCAAAGCATTCTTTCGTATGAACTAACTGGCGCTTCTTTTCTCATTGATTTAAACCAAAAGAGTTTTAAAAAAGAAAATAAAGAAAGCATTCTAAATCTTACAGAAAATAAAGCCTTATTAACCCTTAAAGAATTAAATCAAGATTTTTTAATTCCCCTTAAAAAGTATAATTTAATATTAACTAACAACATAATACTATTAGAGTACCATCTTGAAAGTCAAGACAACCCTTTAAAAATAAAGATAGAAATGAGTGATTTAAATGGACAAAATTACTGAATTAGAACTAAAAATAAAAGAAGCCATAAATTCGCTAGGCTATGATGTAAAAACCATTACCTTAAACCCCTCAAACCGCAAAGACCTTGGTGATTATCAATATAATGGGGCCATGAGTCTTGCTAAAACTTATCATGATAACCCCCTAAATATTGCTAACAAAATTTTAAATACGCTAAAAGATTTCCCGGAATTTAAAAAAATAAGTGTAGCTGCCCCCGGCTTTATCAACTTCACTTTAAGTGATGACTTTCTAATAGATTTTGCCAATCTTACCTTAAAAGACCCCACTTCTAATTACAGCCTCGGAATAAATAAAACCATTTTCTTAGACTATGGTGGCCCCAACGTAGCCAAAGTTCTACATGTTGGTCACTTAAGAAGTGCTAATATAGGTCAGGCATTAAATAATTTATGTAAAGCCGTAGGATGTAAAACGATTAGTGATATCCACATCGGTGATTGGGGAAGACCAATGGGCATGGTCATTTTAGAAATCGAAACAAGATATCCCGACCTAGCTTATTTTAAAGACGATTATAATGGTGAAGATGTTGATTTTAACTTAACAAACGAACTACTTTTAGAACTTTACCCAACAGCCACGGCCAAAGCTAAAGAAGACGAAAATTTTATGAACACAGCTCGCCAAATCAATGCCGAACTGCAAAATAAACACAAAGGCTACTATGCTTTATGGCAAAAAATAGTTAAAGTAAGTCTTGAAGAAGTAAAAAGATTATACCAAGATTTAAATGTTGATTTTGATCTTTGGGAAGGGGAATCAGACAACTTTGCCTACATGGACGAATTATTTACTTATTTATACAGTAAAAACATGATCGTCAAAAGTGATGATGCCTTAGTTATTGAGGTAAAAGAAGAAACAGATAAAAAAGAAATGCCACCATTACTCCTAGTTAAAAGTAACGGCGCTGTCTCTTATGAAGCCACTGATTTAGCAGCCCTTTGGGAACGTACTCATAAATACAACCTAGATGAAATATGGTATATTGTCGACAAACGCCAAGAACTTCATTTTACCCAAGTATTTCGGGCCTCTTATAAAAGTGGCATCGTCAATCATCAAACCAAATTAATCTTTAATGGTTTTGGCACCATGAATGGTCAAGATGGTAAACCTTTTAAAACAAGAGATGGCAGTGTTATGCCTTTATCTTGCCTTCTTGATAGTGTAACCAAAGTTTGCGAAGACCGTCTTATGGAAAGTATTACTAACAATCGGCATGAAATAGCCCGTACTGTTGCTGTGGCGGCCATCAAATATGCTGATCTTCTTCCCTACCGCACAACGGACTACAACTTTGATATCGAAAAATTTACCGATTTAAATGGCAAAACTGGAACATATCTTTTGTATTCCTGTGTTCGCATGAATTCGTTACTTAAAAAAGCGAAGGAAGCTAATATCAAATATAATAATATAAAAACACTTTCAACATTAAACGAAAGAAATATATTAATTGCCTTATTAGATTTAAAAAGAATAATTAAAAGAAGCTTTGAAAATTGTTCATTAAATGAAATATGTGAGTTTTTATATAAAATTACGAATCTTTACAATAACTTTTATGCCGAAAACAAAGTATTAACGGAAGAAAATATCACCAAAAAAACATCATGGTTAGCCCTAACTAAGCTAATTTTTGACAACAACAAATATCTCCTTAACATATTAGGTATAAATATTCCTGAAAAAATGTAAATTAAGATTGACAAATAAAGCATTCCATATTACAATTACAAAGACTTATGTAACATGTGTAATGTTTAAGTCATATAATGTTTACGAATAAAGGAGATTTAGTATGAAACTAACGGGACTATCGAAAGAAGAACTCGAAGCTATGAACTATGATGATATAGCTTACATAATTCTAAACGAAGAAAAGAAAAAAATGAAAATTAATGAGTTATTTACCAAGGTTTGCAATGCCTTAGGCTTACCTGAAAATTTATATGAAGAGAAAATCGCTGATTTTTTCGAACTTTTAACCACTGACAAAAGATTTATTATGCTAGAAGACGGCTACTGGGATTTAAAAGAGTTGCACAATCCCAAACCAATTGTCGATGAAGAAGATGATGAAGAAGAAATAATGAGCGATGTTGAAGAAGATATCGACGATGAATTAATTGAAGACGAAGATGAAGAAGACATTTTTTACGATGCCGAAGCTGATGATGATCTACCTGATGATGACTTAGAAGACTTAGTTGTAATTGATGTTGATGATGAAGAAGCAAACAGTTAATGTTTGTTTTTGTCTTTATTTATTGATATAATAGAAAAGAAAGGAAGATTACTATGTTCGAAAGATTAGACGCCATAAAAGCTAAATATGCCGAATTACAAAAAGATTTAATCAATCCCGAAATTATGATGGATTACAATAAAATTAAAACTTTATCTAAAGAAGCTAGTGACTTAGAACCAGCTGTAAAAAAATATGAAGAATACCAAAATACTTTAAAAGAAATTGAAGAAGCAAAATCTTTAATGCAAGATGAAGAATTAAAAGGCTTAGCCGAACAAGAAGAAACTAAATTAAATGCCAAACTAGCAAGTATAAAAAAGGAATTAGAAATTCTATTAGTTCCCAAAGACGAATTTGATGGCAAAAATATCATTATGGAAATAAGAGGTGCCGCCGGCGGTGATGAGGCTAACATTTTTGCAGGTGACTTATATCGGATGTATACCTACTATGCCGAAAAAAATGGCTGGAAAATAGAAGAAATCCATTCGATTGAAGGAACAAGTGGTGGCTACTCCCAAATTGAAATTTTAATTAAAGGTGATGATGTCTATAAAAAACTAAAATACGAAAGTGGCTCCCACCGAGTTCAACGCGTACCCACCACCGAAACCCAAGGACGTATTCATACTTCTACGGCCACTGTTTTAGTTATGCCCGAGGTTGAAACATCCAATATTATCCTTAAAGACAGCGATATTAAAATGGACGTATATCACTCTAGTGGCGCCGGTGGCCAATCTGTAAATACGGCCAATTCTGCCGTTCGTCTTACTCATATCCCAACCGGTATTGTTGTAACTTGTCAAACAGAACGTTCCCAGCTTCGTAATCGTGACCGGGCCATGGAATTATTAAAGATCAAAATTGGTGATGAAATAAGGCAAAAAGAAGAGCAAGCTCTAGGTCAAGAGCGAAAAAACAAAATTGGCACTGGTGATCGAAGTGAAAAAATAAGAACCTATAACTATCCTCAAAATCGGGTAACTGATCATCGCATCAATTTTTCTATTATGAGCTTAGACAAAGTAATGAATGGTGATTTAGATCCCATTATTGAAGCCTTACAAACAGAAGATTTACGCCTAAAACTAGCTGGTGAAGAATTTGCCTAGTATTGGTAAAGCTGAATTTCAAGCCTTAAAAGAGATTTATCAAGGTGACCTCAACGAGGCTTTAAAAAAAATAAAAAAGAACTATCCCATCCAATATTTAATAGGTTATGTTGATTTTTATCATTGCCAAATAAAAGTAAATGAACATGTTTTAATTCCCCGCTTTGAAACTGAATATTTAGTTGAAGAAACGATTAAATTATTACAAAACAAAAAAATAAAATCCGGTATTGACCTATGTACTGGCAGTGGAGCTATTGCCATTGCTTTAAAAAAATATCTAAAGTTTAAAATAGATGCTTGTGATATTAGTGAAGAAGCTTTAAAATTAGCCCAAGAAAATGCCCAAATAAATGGTGTAAAAATAAACTTTTTTAAAAAAGATATTTTAAAAGAAACTATAACTAATAAATATGATCTAATTATTTCTAATCCTCCTTATGTAAAAGTAGGGGAATATACAAGCCCTGAAACCAAATATGAACCCCAAATAGCTTTATATGCCCATAATAATGGCTTAGAATTTTACGAAAGAATCTTAAAATTAGCTAAAGAAATACTAAATGAAAAAGGCCTCATCATTTTTGAAATCGGCGCAACCCTAGGTAATGACATCAAAAAAATAGTCCTAAAAATATATCCCCAAGCTAAAATAACCATTAAAAAAGATTATAATAATTTTGATCGCTTTATGTTTATTGAAACATAAAGTTTTATTTTTTCTTTCTTTTTCTTTTTACTGTTTCTTGCGGTCCATTAGTAATAATATTTTTCCAACTTATAAGTGTTGATGCTCTAATAACCATTCTAGCTTTAACAACTATCCCCCGCTGATGATTATCCACACTTTCTAAGGCCAACATAAAATCATCGCCAAAAGGATACATAACAAAACGGCCATGAGCTAAAGCATTACGAATATGTTTAAAAATACTTAAAACGGTATTAGACCTACTGTTAACATATATAACAATTCGCTCTTGATCCCGATACTGATAAAAATCATCCCCCATATGGGCCTGCAAACAAACCTCACTCATATCATCTAACCGCTCCACCACGAGCAAATTATGGCCCAATGTAAGGTTAGCCGCATAAAATAATTGTTCCTTTAAAACGCCTGTATTCCACACATTCTCAGGCCAACCATATGCCGTTATGGGAATACTTCTATAGCTATAACTCTCATGTAAAGTATTAATTATATAAAAGGGCAATATTTCTTTTAATACTTCTAATTCTTTTTTATTAAAATCTTTAATATTAATCCAACTCGTTTGATCACTAACTCTTAAAACACTCATAAATACCCCCTAAACACGCTAAAAAATAATAATTTCAATTTATAAAAGCTAAAACAAAGTTTGTAAGTAAATAACTAAAGGCAAAACTAAGAGTTAAAACAAGAAACTTAGCCTCAATTACTTTTCCTTTTTTCATAAACTTTTCCCAATTTACCCCATTAAAAATAAAAATAGCTAATAAAGTAAAGAAAACATACAAATAAATATCTACTTCCATTTATTACCTTCCTCATAATCTTTTATTGCTTGCACTCTTTTTAAATGTCTCTCTTCACATGGAGCTTTCGTATTAATAAATGTATCTATAATTTCTTTAACTAAATTAAAATCAGTTGTAACCTCACTACCTAGAGCAATAACATTAGCCCCATTATGATTTTTTCCTTTAAAAGCATCATCGACACTTACGGCCCGAACACATCTAATTCCTTTTACTTTATTCGCCGCAATACTCATGCCCACTCCTGAACCACATATCAAAATACCTAATGATCCATTATTGTTTCGCACCATTTCTCCTAACTTAAAGGCAAACTTTGGATAATCATCTAACAAAGTATTTTCTATTCCTATATCTTCGACATCAAGACCATTTTCTTTTAAATAATTAATCAATTTAACTTTTAAATCTAATCCTCGATGATCACAACCTATATATATTTTCAAAATATCACCATCCATCTAAATTTTAACAAATAATAACTAAAAAAGAAACAATATCTCTTAAAGTATACTTAAATTTTACTTATTTAGAATCCTCTTTACATCAATTCTTAAATAATTTATAATATTTTTGGTGATTTTATGTTTACAGATACTCATTGTCATCTTTATGAAGAATACTATGAAAATATTGCAGAAATTATAAATAATGCTAGAAAAAAGCAAATAAATCGTTTTATAAACAACGGTTGTGATAACAAAAGTAACCTTGAAGTCCTTAAATTATCTCAAGAATACAAAAATATGTATGCTGCTTTAGGAATCCATCCTGAAAGTGTTGAGACTTACGAAGAAAAAGACCTTCTTTTTATTGAAAATAACCTGACTAATAAAAAAGTAATTGCTCTTGGAGAAATTGGCCTAGATTATCATTACACCAAAGAAAACAAAGATAAACAGCTTGAACTATTTGAAAAAGAACTTAATATGGCTGCCAAGTTTAATCTCCCCATCATCGTTCATTCCCGTGATGCTACCCTTGATACAATCAACACTTTAAAAAAATACGATTTAAAAGGAGTGATTCACTCATTTAGTGGCTCTTATGAAACCGCCCAAATATATATTAAAATGGGTTATTTACTAGGTATTAATGGTGTTATTACTTTTAAAAATTCCTATTTAAAAGAAGTAATTAAAGACATTGATCTAAGCCACATCGTTCTTGAAACAGACAGCCCTTATCTTACACCAACTCCAAACCGTGGCACTAAAAATGAACCAGCAAGAATTATTGATATAGCTAAATTTATCTGTGAATTAAAACAAATTTCTTTAGAAGAGCTAGCAAGAATTACCAACGAAAACATTAAGCGAACTTTTGACATTTAGCTTATTTTGTGATATTATTAATTTACCAATGAGGTGATTAAATGTTAAGTAAAAGCAAATTTTACTTGAATTATATAATCAAAGTAGGTATTATCATCATGGCCTTATTTGGTCTAAATGCTTCTTCATCCAAAATAGAAACATATAGTACCAATGAAAATATAAATAAAAGCATTGATTTATCTACTATGGCCCTTTATATTAATAAAGAAGAAGAACAAAGAGCAAACGAAGAAGCTCTTCAAACTTACCTTTACGGGTCTTTAGATAGTTACACCGGTGATTTAACTGGTTATGGGGCTGATTGTGCTTTATGTACAGGCCGTCTTGCCTGTACAGGTGTTGATGTAACGGATGGAACCGACACTTACACTGACGATACCTACGGCGAAATAAAAATTGTTGCTTCCTCATCAAACTTACCTTGTGGCAGCATTATCCGTTTTGAAAGTTCAAGAGTAAGTGATGAACCTGTTATTGCTATCGTACTTGATCGAGGAGTATTAGGAAATGATATTGATTTACTTACTCCAAGTGAAGACTATGCCCTCCGCTATATTGGCCGCAGCAAAATAACTTATGACGTTTTAAGATTTGGATGGGAAAAATAAACCCATCTTTCTTTTAGATTGGATGATTATATGAATATCAAAGCTAAAAAAAGTTTAGGTCAAAACTTCTTAGAAGATGAAACCATTTTACAAAACATTGCTAATTCCATAAAAACTAATGAATATGATCTAATTATTGAAATAGGTCCAGGAAAAGGGGCTTTAACCAAATATTTAAAAGCCAAGAAAAGTTTCTTAATTTGTTATGAAATTGATCCTAGATTAAAAGACACTTTAAAAAAATATACCGATAAAAAAACAAAAATCATTTTTAAAGACTTTTTAAAAGCCAACATAATTGAAGACGCAAAAGACTTTCCCTATACTAATCTTTACATCATTGCAAATATTCCTTATTATATTACTACCCCCATTATTAAACACATAATTAATTTAGATAAACTAAAAAGCATGACCCTTTTAGTTCAAAAAGAAGTAGCCAACCGCCTTTGTGCTAAACCCCAAAGTAAAGCTTATGGTTCCCTAACTGTCTATTTAAATTATTATTTTAATATTCACTATTTATTTGATGTAAGTAAATTTGCTTTTAATCCTGTGCCAAAAGTAGAAAGTGCTGTAGTTAAATTTGCCAAAAAAAGCGATTGTCCAAATGTAAAAAATGAAAAATTATTTTTCGAGCTAATCACTGATGCCTTTAAAATGAAAAGAAAAACCCTCAAAAACAATTTAAAAAATTACAATTGGTCCATAATCAAAAAGGTATTAGAAAAAAACAATTTAACCGAAAATATTCGAGCCGAAGAATTAAGTTTAGACATGTTCATTGAACTAGCTAATGCTCTAGCTTAATTTTTTTTATTCTAAAAAAAGAATTTAAACATATATTTTAATGGTGAATCTAATGAAATTAAAAAGGGGCGATTTAGTCACACGAAAAAGTTATAACAATGATACTGTCTTCAAAATTACTAATATAAAAAACAATATTTACTACTTAAAAGGAGTAGAAGTAAGACTTTATGCTGATGCTCCTGAAGAAGATTTAATCAAATTTTTAGAAAAAGACATCGTTGACTTAACTGATGAAATAAAAACACCCAAAATCCCCGAGGACCGCCATGATTATTTTTACTTACCCGCCAAAATATTACACATTGATGGCGACAAAGAATATTTAGAAAAATGTTTAAAATTTTATCAAAAAAAAGGAGTTTTAGCTTTTGGTCGAAAAATAAGTGAAGAACACATTTATGAAGCTATCTTACCCTTATTAAAAGAGTTTAAACCAGATATTGTCGTTATCACTGGTCATGATGCTTATTATCGTAAAAAGAAAGATACCACTGATTTAAAAAACTATAAAAATTCAGCTAATTTTGTTAAAGCCGTCAAAGTAGCAAGAAACTATGAGTTTTCCCATGAAAAATTAGTCATTATCGCGGGAGCATGCCAAAGTAATTACGAAGAATTAATTAAAGCTGGGGCCAATTTTGCCTCAAGTCCCGGTCGCATAAACATTCATGCTCTTGATCCTGCCATAATTGCTACTACTCTTGCTTTAACGGAAAGAAGCAAAGAAATAAACTTATTAAATTTACTTAACAAAACAAAATATGGTCATAATGGTATTGGCGGTTTAAAAAGTAATGGTCTAATGTATGTCGGTTACCCTAGATAAGGAGGTATATTTGAATACTGATTTTATAAAAGAAGAAATCAAACGAAATATAAATCGCAATGTTGAAATTAAAGTATATGGCATACGGGGCAAAACTAGCAGCTACTACGGTAAAATTCATGCTGTATACCCGAACATTTTTACCATTATTGATAACAATTTAGAAAAAAGTTTTACGTATCGAGACATCTATACTGGCGATATTAAAATAAAATATTTGTAAAACACTTGCAAGTTAGAAGATTTTGCTATAAAATATAGATAAGTTGCAAAACTTAGGAGGGAAAAATTTATGCAAATTACATCAGTAAACGTTCGCAAGATCGAAAAAGAAGGCTCAAGAATGAAAGGAATAGCATCAGTGCTATTAGACGATTCTTTTGCTGTTCACGACATCAGAATAATTGAAGGAGATAATGGCCTATTTATAGCCATGCCTAGTAGAAAAACGGCTACTGGTGGATATAGAGATATTGCTCATCCAATTAATCCAGATGTACGTAAAATGTTTGAAGATGCTATTTTAAAAGCATACAACGAAGCTGAATAAGACTTGGGAAACCAAGTTTTTTTCATATTTAAAAATATTTTTCATAAAATTTTATAAAGGAGAAAAGTTTATGGAAAATAAAGAAATTATCGAATTTGGATCACACGAATTAAAATTAATCGACCGCCGTGAAATATCCCTAACAGGAATTAAAAAAATAACCAGTTTTGATGCTGAAGAATTTTTACTTGAAAGTAACATGGGCATTATTTTAATTAAAGGCTCAAACTTAGAAATTATGAAACTTGATACTCATGATGGTAATGTAAAAATTAAAGGCAAAATCAATGGTTTTAATTATTTAGATAATAAAGAAAAAAGCAAAGAAGAAAGTATTCTTTCCAAACTATTTAAATAATGGATGCCAAAGTTCAAATATTAACACTTTCTTTCTCCTATATTTTTGGCTTTACTTTTTATTATTTATTCAAACTAAATTACCTAATAATCAAAAATCAAAAAAGATTTTATCAAAGCCTAATAACCATTTTATTTATGTATAATATTGTTTTAATTTACATTATTATCATATTTAATATTAATAATGGTATTTTTCATCCCTACTTTTTTATTCTTATCCTTCTTGGCTTTTACACTAATATTAAATTAACTAAAAAAATGTTAAAAAATGTAAAATTTCGCCGGCTTATTGCAAAAATGCAAAAGAAATGGTATACTATAAAAAATAGAGGTGATCATAATAAAACACAAAGTAACTAAAAAAGAACGACGTCGTTTAACCTTATTTATTTTAGCATTTCTTTTCATCATTGGTTTTACTTGTATCAATATTTTTCCAGATTGGTTAAAGATAATGCAAAATAAGCAAGAAATCACGCTCTTACAAGAATCTTATGAAGAACTTTTAGACACAGAAGAAGCTTTAAAGGCGGAAGTTCAAAAACTAAAAGATCCAGAATATGTTGAAAGATATGCCAAAGAAAAATTTTTATACACTAAAGAAGATGAAATAATCATTAGAAAAACAGATACTGAATAAAGTTATCTGTTTTTATTTCGTGCGATCTAAAAAAAATTTATCGATACTAACTCCCAGTATTTGCGAAATATTCCAAAGAACCGGAATACTTATACCTTGAACCTTTCCTGTTTCCAAAGACCCAATAAGTCCTGCTGAAACATTACAAAGGCGAGCTATTTTAGCTTGAGATAATCTTGCATCAGGATGATTCAAATTGTATAAACCACGATAATACCTAACATTAGCTCCAATAATTTTAAAAATATCGCCCCGACTTTCCTTAATATATAACATAGAATCTCCTTTCTTATCTAATTCCATGCTATATATAATATAATTATACCCGATATAATTTTAACATATTTTTCTCATAGAAATCAATACAATCATTTAAGAAACAGAGAAGTTGTCTATTTTCTCTTTTTATGGTAATATATATAAAAAAGGAGATTTTATGAAAAAAATTAAAAGCGATATTTTAAGAAAAGAATTAAAAAAAATAAACAAACCTTTATATTTATTTTTTCTCTTTCTCGTTTTAGGCTTAATCCTAATTATCCTTGGTATCTATGAAGTTAAACAAAATGAAGACAAATATATTTATTTAAACAATGTTATTGAAAACCAAAACAATGAAGAAAATGTTTATGCGTATCTAACCATTACCAACCCTCCATATTCCTTTGCTAAATATGAAGATGAAGACAATCAAGCTTTTTACATTGTCTTTGATAGCAGGTATTTTTACATTGCTTATATTAGTAATACTTTATATGAAGATTTACAAAATGTTAGTGAAGAAAATCCTATAACCATATATGGCCTTACTGCCTCTGTTCCTGATGAAGTAAAAGAAATTGCTATAGAAGTATATAACGAAGGATTAGATGAAGAAAACCAAATTACTATAGACGATTTTAACAATTATTTTGGAGAAGTTTATTTAAATAACACATCCCTAAAAAAATTAAACTCCAGCTTTTATGTAATAAGCATCATTCCTTTTACTATATCCCTTGTATTCTTTTGTCTATTCATAACTAAAAAAATTAAAACAACCAAGACATTAAATACCCTTAATGCCGAAGAACTAGAAAAACTAGATTCCGAAATTACAAGCGAAAAAACGAAATACTATCCAAAATCCCACTTAATTTTAACAGATAATTTTCTTATAAGCTTAAATCATGGCCTAATTATCTTAAAATATTCTGATCTAATTTGGATATATGAACACCATTTTAAACAGTATGGTATTACTACATCTAAGCATATCTATATCATGGATACCAAAGGCAAAAGATTTAATATAATGACATGTGATATTTTAAATAAACAAACAAAAGAGACAATTAAAGAAATTATTGCGATAATTACCACTAAAAATAACCAAATACTTATTGGTCAAAACAAGCAAAATGAAGCAGAGATAAATAAAATTTTAAAGAATAGCTAAGGCTATTTTTTTATATAATGTAATATGAAGACAAAATTAAAAATATTTATAGTTATAATTCTTTTGTTATCAGCTCTATTCATTAACACCAAAGTAAATGCCCTAATGCCTTTAAGTGGAAAAATAATTGTTATTGATCCCGGTCACGGAGGAAAAGATCCAGGAACAACCAGTAACACAATTTATGAAAAAGATATCAACTTAGCTATTAGTGAACACTTAGAAATAGAACTAGCTAAAGCGGGAGCTACGGTAATATTAACACGAAATGGTGATTATGATTTATCATCTCCTAATGCAAGATGGCGCAAAAAAAGCGATTTTGATAATCGCATTGCTTTAATAAATAATAGTAAAGCTGATCTATATTTATCGATTCATCTAAACTATTTAACAGATACTACCTATTATGGCCCCCAAGTATTTTATTTAGATGATAAAACTTTAAATCTCGCCACTATTATCCAAGAAACTTTAAATGCTAGCCTAGATACTAAAAGACCCATTAAACAAATTCCCAAACAAACATATATGTATGACAAACTAAATATTCCCGGCGTTTTAATAGAATGTGGTTTTTTATCCAATTATGAAGAAAAAACCAAACTTACAACATCTAGTTACCAACAAAAACTAGCCTCTATAATTAAAGATGGTATTGTTAAATATTTTAATTAGCAAAATACTTCATCTTAACTTTTCTATTTTGATTAACCCCCGTTCCATAATCTAAATTACCAATTTCTCTAATTATCTTTTTAATCGTTTTTTCATCTTTATCTATATTTTGATCAATAATACTTATTAACTTAACCGCCCTAATAACAGCAATATCATATAAATCAAAAAAAGAATAACGATAACTAATTTTCCTATCAACAGGATAATACCATTTATTATGATCTATATTTAAAACTTGATAATCTAGTTTTAAAACGTAATAACAATGGTTTTGCAATTTAATATTGGGAATAATATGGAAAAAATCTATTAATTTATATAATCTTTTTTTAATACCCAATCTTGAACTCATTAAATATTTAAAACAAAAACGATAACGCTTATAGCTTTTATAATAATTTTTCCATCCAAATTTAATTTTAAATGTATCTAAATAAACTTGATCAATTATTTCTTTCAAATTATATGTAAAATCAATTTTTGGAAATATTTCTTTACTTATTTTAGCCTTATGAATAAACTTATTATACCTTTCTTTACACATTATCGCATCAATCATTAATTCTATATAATCATGTCTTCCTAAATATTTATAAGTTTTTTTATTTTTCTTCTCATACTTTCCTCCAAAATAATAAATAAAAGGATGAGCAATACTATCAAGAATATAATGACATATAGATCCATACAAATAAGAAATTAATTGCCGGTTATGCGTTTCATGATTATTTTTAAGATACCAAATAATATTAGCAAAATACAAATTAGCCTGTGTTTTATGCCCTAAAGTACCTATTTTAGGCTTATAAAAATAAAACACATCAAAACTCTTCCCAAATAAATTAAAAATCTTCAAATCTAATTTTTCCTGAATCTCTTTATCCAAAGAATTAAACACATCTTTAGTAAACAACTGATGAGTATATGTCGCTGGCATAAAAAACCTCCTTTAAATAATTATAGCACAAATTTCTAAACTTCACGAAATTTTCACGAAATATTAACATTTGTAACAAGTAACTTTTTTACAATATAACTGTTCTTTGTGTTATAATTTATAATAGGTGATTATATGGAAAAAATATTTAAGACATTAGATGAACAAGTAAGCATCTTGCGAAACAAAAATTTAATCATCGACGACGAAGAATATGCCAAAAATATTCTTCTAAGAGAAAATTACTTTTTTATCAATGGCTATCGATATTTATTTTATAAATCTAGCAAAGACAAAACATTTATCAAAGGGACTAATTTTCGAGAAGTATATGCTTTATTTTATTTTGATCGCCAACTGCGCAACATTTTATTTAAAAACATCTTAATATTAGAAAATAATATAAAAAGCATTCTTTCTTACGAATTATCCCGCAAATACGGATTTAAAGAAAAGAAATATTTAAATCCTCGCAACTTTACAACTGATCCTAAAAAAAGCAAACAAGTAGGGGATTTAGTCAAAAAAATAAAAAGACAAATAATTGTTAATGGCCGTGAACATGCTGCGACCAAACATTATCAAAACAATTATGGATATATTCCCCTTTGGGTTGTTGTTAAAGTATTATCATTTGGCATAGTAGGTGAATTATACACAATTTTAAAACCGGAAGATCAGGAAAAAATTGCTAATATTTTTAATGTTGATGTTGAAAGTTTATTAACTTATTTACCTATTATCGCCAATTATCGTAATTTATGTGCTCATGAAGACATATGTTATGAGCATAAAACCCAAAAGGAAATTCCCATCACAAAATATCATGAACTCCTAAACATTCCCAAAACAAATGGTGAATATATTTATGGTATCAATGATTTATTTGCCTTAATTATTATCTTAAAAAGATTATTAAGAAAAGATGATTTTCACAATATGTTCAGTGAAATATCATATGAAATTGATTATTTATCAGGAAGATTACACACAATAAGTATAGACAAGGTATTAGATCATATGGGATTTCCAAAAAACTTTAAAAATATAGTAAGGATGGATTAAAATGGTAGAAAAAAAACAAAACAAAACTTTAAGAAGTGGCTTAATTTTAATAGGAACCTTTTTTCTAGGAATGCTAGTTCTTTATGGCATATTTTACTTTTTTCCAAATATCATTGGAGAAACAGTAACAAGACTTGAAAGAGATGTAACTGTAACTGACGAAGGTATCGCTGATGCCGTAGAAAAAGTATATGATTCTGTTGTTGTTGTCAACACTTATGTCAACCAAAGAGCTAACTCCTCAGGAACAGGTTTTGTTTACAAAACAGAATCAGGAACAGCCTACATCCTAACGAATACTCACGTTATAGAAGGCGCCGATACTGTTTATGTAACATTTACGGACGAAACCGTTGTAGAAGCGGAAATTGTTGGAAGTGATACCTACTCTGATATAGCTGTTTTATCTGTAGATGAAGATTACATTCTTGCTATTGCCGAAATTGGCAGTAGTGAAGACACCCGTCTTGGCGATACTGTTTTTGCAATAGGAGCACCAATTGCAAATGATTATGCTTGGAGTGTCACAAGAGGTATCATCTCAGGAAAAAATCGTCTTGTTGAAGTAGATCTTACCGATAATGGTACCACTACAACTATGGTTGTTGAAACCATTCAAACTGATGCCGCCATTAACAGTGGTAATAGTGGGGGACCACTAGCCAACTCCAATGGAGAAGTAATTGGCATAACTTCAATAAAATTTGCCTCATCAACTATTGAAGGCATGGGCTTTGCTATTCCAATTGAAACCGCCGTTGCCTATGCTGAACAACTAATTAATGGAGATAGTGTTGAAAGACCTTATTTAGGAATTTACATGTTAGATGTCTCAAGTGTATATCAAAACCCTTTCTATTATCAAGAATATTACCGTTCTCTTACTGATGCAAATGTAACAAGTGGAGTTATTGTAACCGAATTTGATACCAATTCACCTGCTCAAACCGCTGGGTTAGAAGTAGGGGATATAATTATAAAAGTGGATGGTAATGACATTTCATCTAGTGCTTATTTAAGATACTATCTATATCGACATAACATTGGAGAAGAAATAACTTTAACGGTTCTAAGAAATGGCCGTGAAACCAATATTGAAGTTATGTTAGTTGCTAATTAAGAGGAATATCCTCTTTTTTTTAGCAAAAAAAAAGAATTATTTTCTTTTTTTCTTTGAATTAAACACTACGACCGTAATAATAAGTCCCAAACTACCCGCACCAATAAGTCCAATTGCTAGTAATCTTAAAGTATCATTATCTAAATCAAATAAACTCCAACTACTATCCCCAAAAGAAAATTCAAAATTAATTCCGTCGGTTCTATTTAATAAATTCCAAGTTAAAGTTTTTTGATCTTCAGAAATACTATCAGCATTATGAGAAAGAGGCGCATTAGGTAAGGTTACTTGATACTCAAAACTCATAAAATTATTCATATCTATATTTAAATCAGAACTATCACTATCACTAGTAGTATCTTCAAAAATATAGCTTGCCTTATAAGAATTATCACTTGTTTTAACAAAGAAATAATTATTACCCTCTTCATTAAATATATCTAAAAGATTTAAAGTAAAATCATCAGATGTCGAAATAGTATCAATATTAGGAAAGTCCTTAGTAATACTAGCTTGATAAATATAATTTTCTTCATCAAAACTAGAATTAACACTAAATCCCATATTTTCTAATCTTTCCTTATCTTCCGCACTTATCGATTCTTCTTCACTAAAACTACCTTCAGCCATAGAACTCTCAATATAATTTCTAATATCTTCATCAGTTGGATCTTCAGTAATATTAGCCTCATTTTCTTCTAAACAAGTATTTACCCATTGTGTATACTCACTTGTGCCTTCTTCATAAGGACAAGTTGCTGCACAATTTTCTTGAATTTCTTGTTCTTGAATAAGCTCCCACATACCACCTTCCGTCAACATTGCTTCCATATAGTCATAAATATTTACATCCACAAGCATTTTTAAATTAACACTTTTATCTTCATTAATACTCATATTAATTTGATAATTAACACATCCCGCTAAAAATAAAGTAAGAACTCCTAAACTTAACCCCTTAATTACTCTTATCATATCTTCATCTCCTACCATAAAAATACCATAAAAATATATATATGTCAATTAATCTTAATTAAGCAAGTTTTACTGCCCAACATATATTCTTAAGAACATAAGAATCAACTTACGTTAATTCGCCTAACCTCACGATTAGTTTTTTTCTGCTGTACTTTTCATACACCACAGACCTTACTTCCGAACCCAGCCTACCGCTTCCCGTACTTCTTTTTTTATTTTATGTTTCTATT
>CALVHY010000003.1 GCA_944329205.1 uncultured Bacilli bacterium
AAATGTAATTCATAATTATCTCCTTTCGCTGTATTACTTGCTTAATACAATAATATTATTAAATGTAATTTTTGTCAACCTAAAAATAGTAAAATTTCATTTTTTTTATATATTTATTACTTTTTTACGTTTTCAAGTTTTGTTTTTTGTTATAAATACATGAAAATTTATTAAACTAATAAAAGGTGATATTTTATGGATAACAATTTAAAACTTAAGATATGGAAAGTTTGTAGTATTGTAGTGATCTTTTTACTTTCTTTTTTGGTACGGAATATGTATTACTGGTTTCCATCATTTATTACTTCTTTACTATTTCCAGTAAGTGATAGTATATGGCAGTTTAATAAGGTAATTATACTTTCTTTTTTGATTTGGTCTGTTTTTGAAAAAGTGACAATACGAAAAAAGCATGATATTAATACTTGTACAAGTGGACTTATAGCAGCCCTTACTTGCGTATTCTTATTCATGCTTATTTACTCTCCTATTTATTTTTATGTTTTAAACCAAGAACATAATTTATTCTTTATGTTTCCTATTTACTTTATTTGTATTGTTATTAGTGTCTTACTTAACTATCAATTACTTAAAAGAAAATATAATTCTGAATTAGAAAAGAAAATTATTTTAGCTTGGTTTCTATTCATCATAGTAAATGCCATTTTAACATACTATCATCCTAATTTAGCGTTGTTCTAAATCTAGCAAATACTCCTTTTTATCTAATCCGCCGGCATATCCAATTAAATTGCCATTTGTTCCCACTACTCTATGACAAGGAATAATAATAGATATGGGATTATGGCCTACAGCTCCTCCGACTGCTTGAGCTGACATGCTTTTAAGACCTCTTTCTTTGGCTAGTTTCTCTGCTATTTCTTTATATGTTAATGTGCTCCCATAAGGAATTTCACAAAGGATTTTCCATACTTCTTTTCTAAATGATGAACCATTAGGATTTAGAGTAAGTTCTCTTATATTTGGCTTTTCACCTTTAAAATATCTGTCTAACCAATTTTTTGTTTTTATTAATATTTCTTCATCATTCTTTTCCTTTGTTTCTTCTTTTATAGAACCTAAATAATATTTTTGGCCTTTGAACCATAAACCAATTAGTTCATTGTTTTTGCTTGCAAGTAAGATATCTCCTAAGGGAGATGAATAAGTACTTGTATAAATCATGTTAGAAACGACCTCCGCCGCCTCCGCCTCCGCCGAAGCCACCGCCTGAAGAAAATCCTCCTCCCCCTCCGGATCCACTTGACCAATTAGAACCGCTTAAAGAGCTATTATAAGTTCTAGCACTGCTAATTGATGAGGATACGGTGTGGGAAATGATTCTTAAATTCGTAAATGTTATCGGATCAAAACTAAAGGTGTAATCAACATTCATATTTTCTAATTTTATTTTCATTGTTTTTGATAGTTTATCGGCACAACCTAAAACAACTGCATAAACTAAATATTTTTCCCATAAAATTATTTCTGGTAATGATTTTTCATCCAAGGAGCCAAAATCTTTTAAAAATTGTTTGAATGCTTTCCACTTTTTATATTCTAATGCTCCTTTTTCGGTTCTTTTTTTAGCAATAGCGGTATAAATTAAGAGAATTATTGCAATTATTATAACGGCTAAATAAATTAAAAATGCATCGTTAATAAAATGATTGTAAACAAATAAATGGATTATTCCTATTATAGAGTAAATAATTGTTAATATTGCAAAAATTCTACTGTATTTTTTTGTACGATAAAATTCGCTTTTAACTTCCTTTAATTTGTAAGAAAGTGTCTTTTTGTTCCAGCAAAAAATAATTATAAGAGCAAGGATAAATGTCCAAAATCCTAAACTAGCTGCAACAAGAAGAATAATTATCGAAACGATTCCTTTCCAAGATTCTTTCTTAGAAGAACTTTCTACTTTTGTTTTATCTTCTTCATATAATTTTTCACCTAAAGCAATATTTAACATGATTTTATTTACTTTTTTATAATCTTTATAAAAACTAGTTGTTGTTTTTGCAGCCCTCTTTAAATCTTTTAACCAAATCTTTTCTTTACTTCTAAAGATTAAATTCATTAAGGCTTTTTCTAATTCATTTTCATGATCTAGTTCTAAACCATTTTTTTCTAAAAGAATGTCTTTCTTTTCTTTGTCTTCTGTCGCTTTTATTTTTTTCTTGTAAATTAAGTATAAGATTTCGGCCGAAATGGATTCTTCGGTTATTTTCTTTTTCATCAAATATTCAACAGTCGATGGGGAAAAATCATCGGGAAAATCGCGCATATACTTGTGGTCAAAGTTGACAATATATTCTTTATCACATTTATAGTATATATAAATTCCTGTTCCTACTAGACATGCAATTACAAGACTGGCAATAATTGTTGCTGTTTGATTATACTTTTCTTCTCTTTCAATAATTTCTTGTTTAACGGGGGTGAGTTTTGCTAGTAATTCACTTTTTAATTCTTCATTTTCCAATAGTGCTACTGATTTTATTGCCGCGTCATACCAATAATAATCACGTGTTTCTAAGGCTATTAGAACATCTTCTTTCGCTGTTTTTTCTTCCTCTTCGATGACTAGCACATGTAATTCTTCTAATTTGATTTGTAAATCCCCTAGTACTGTTTCATTTGTTACTAAAGAAACATAATAGGAAGCATTATTATAACAGACCCTAGTTGGATAACGATTACAATAATCTAATTCCGCGTATGCAGTCTCTTGATTTTGATATTCTGTTTGTTCACGCTCATAATTGGCTTGATTGGCAGCATCTTCTTCATAGTTTAGTATTTTATCTAAGGCATCAGCACCGGTTGTTTTGGTTGACTCTGATACAACATCTTTATCAAAGACAGCTCGAATATCTACCGCTTGATAACTATAAACATTAGTTACTTCTGCCCCGAGAACTTCATTTGAAACTTTATTTATTACACCATTTAATGGCCCATGAGCCCATACACGAAATTCATTTTGGTTACCTGGAAAGGTTACCGTTATTCTTAAGGTTCCAATAGACTCTCGAAGTGTATCTCCTATGGCATTCCAATAAATTTCGGCAACATCATTATGAACAATGGCCATATTCTTTAGCGTATATTTGATATAAAAAGCTTCCTTTTTATTATCTGGCAAATAAATTTGGTAAGACTCTCCATTGCTAGATGTATCGACTGTATAAACACCATAGTCTCCTTTGTCTGCATCACTTACCTCTTCAAACAAGGTGCCGGAAATATTATCAAAATCAAAGTTTTCATCTATTGGTAAGCTTCTTATTTCTATTAATTCAATGCCACTTCCATTATGAAGTTTACTTCCACCATAATAATCTAGTTTTGGGTGAAAATCATATAAATCATCATTACTAAATAGTATAACTCGCTCCATACCATTAAATTCACCATTTAAATAGAAATATTCTTCAACCGTTAAATCACCGTTTTCTTCTACGGTTGCGTTAATATAAAACTTTTCGATTCCTGCATCAGCATAAACCGTTATAGGAATAAATAACAATAAATTTAGAATTATACTTTTTATTATTCTTTTCATCTTTCTCACCTTTTATTTTCTTTTTAAAACACAAAAACTTTCGACATGATATGTGTAGCTAAACATATCCATGATTTTAAAATCATCAATTTTATAAATACTTTCAAATTCTTTTAAATCTCTTATTAATGTGTTCGGATCACATGATACATAAATTATTTTAGTTGGTAATTTTTTTAAAATGTATTCTCTTGTTTTTTTATCTAAACCTTTTCTTGGTGGATCAATAATTAATGTATCAAATTCCAGATTCACTTTATTAATCAATTTGGATACATCACCAAGCATAAATTTGATGTTATTTACTTTATTTAATTTGGCATTTAAAATTCCATTTAAAACGGCATTTTTAATAATTTCAATGCTATATACTTCTTTCGATTTAGATGATGCGACAATTCCTAATGTTCCTACTCCACTATATAAATCTAGTATAGTACTATCTTTATCTATATTATTTTTTATTAAATCAAATAATTTACTAGTTATACATTCATTGATTTGAAAAAAGGAATTATATGAAACTTTAAATAATTTACCATTAATTCGTTCATAAAAGAAATTTTCACCATAAATGGTAACATTATTATAAATAATTCCAACCAGTCTTACTTTTTCTTTTAATTTAGCTAATTCAATGTTGTATTCTTTTTCATTTGTCTTTATAATGATTAATATTTCATCGTTATAATTAGAGCGGATTGTTAATTTAGCATTTTCTAAATTTAATAATTTATAATTTTTAATTACTTCGTTAATAGAATGTTTGGCAATTATACATTCTTTTATTTTTATAAGTCTATGACTGTTTTTTTCATAATAACCTAACTTTCCGTTTTCTATTTTTAAACTCACTTTATTGCGATAATATAAAGGATTATCATTTTTTATTATTTCTATTTCTTTATCGTAATTTATCTTATTCTTTTTTAGTAAATTTTTTATTTTGTTTTGTTTAAACATTAAATTATTTTCATAATTTAAATTAAGTAAATTACATCCTCCACAAGTTTCAAAGTATGGGCAGATACTTTCTACTCTGTTCTTACTGAGTTTTAAATATTTTGTTACTTTGGCTTCACTAAAACTTTTTTTATCATTTATGATTTTTATTTCTACTTCTTCTTTTGGCAAAGCATTAGTAACAAAGATAATTTTATTGTTAATATGAGCTAACCCTCTTCCAAAATCATCTAGCTTTTCAATTAATACTTTAGGCATATTTACCACTCCATCTTTATTTTATCATGAATGTGCTTATTTTTAAATAAAGAAAAAGCTTGATTTTTAAGATCAAGTTTCGCTTTCGGTTGTATTTTCTGATGCTGGTTCATCTACCGTTCCATGCACTCCAAATGTTACATAGTAACTATTTGTTACTTTTATTTTAATGTCATAATTATTTGTTCCTATTTCATCAAAAGTCAAAGTTATAGTTTTACTGCTGCCATCATAGGATTCACTGGAAATTACTTCATCATTTTTTAATATTTCTACTGTGTAGTTTTGTGTTCTTGATGTATTAAAGGTTACATTTACTGTTTCTCCTAGATCATAAAAGCCTGATGAGTAAGTACTATAGCTGCCATCACTTGCTAAATTTTTTTCAGTTGTTAGAACGCCACTGGTAGTAAAGGTTGCTTCAAAATCATGAGGTTGATTAGGATTTTCTTTGAAAAAGTGGAAACTATTAATATGAGTTGATAAATTATAATGATAAATTGGTAACTCCGAATCTGTTTTGCCAAAATAATCATAACTAGTTCCTTTGCTGTCTTCAATTTGAGGGTCAAAAATGTAATAAGTTCCACCTGCTTTAATCATTACCCAAGCATGCCCGGTTGTTCCTCCTCCTACTTTATTAACACTTCCACCTACGACATAACCATCAAAGCCAATTCGTCTTGCTAAAATCATAAAAAGAGCAGCATAATTATCACATACTCCATGGCCTGTATTTAGGGAATAATATGCTCTCATGACATCCATTCCATCATAATCATAATAACTGTAAGTATCTTGTAATGCCCATAATTCATTAAAATTTAGAATCATCATTTCATAACTAAGTTTATTTTTGACATAATTATAAATTGCTTGTAACTTTTCATAGTTTGACATACCACTATTTGTTACACTAGAAATAATACTAGAAATTTGATTATCTAATTCGGGATATCTCGTTTTTAATGGAGATAGGGATACCCCATTGATTGCTGTTTTAAATGAACTAGAGGTAGTATTCGTATTATTGTTATTCTTGCTTGTTGTCGTATTATTTGAAGTAGTATTATTTTTATTCGAATTCGAAGTTTTATTGCTTTCCTCATTTGTTTCTTTTTCTTCGTTTTCGGTATTACTTTGTGGAGATGTAACATGAACGATTAGAGTGGTAGATGAAGTATTATTATTCGAATCAGTAATGGTGTAAATAGC
>CALVHY010000004.1 GCA_944329205.1 uncultured Bacilli bacterium
TGGAAAAAGCTCTAGCATTTATGGAAAGTTTTGTCAATGATGAAGAAGTAAGAAACATTTATGATAAAATAAATGATGTAGAATATTATGCCAAAAAAGAAGGTTTAGAAAAAGGCCAAAAAGAAGGTCTAATAAAAACGGCTAAAAACATGCTCGCTGATGGCCTTGATCTAAAAACCATTTCTCGCTATACTGGCCTAACCCAAGAAGAAATTGAAAAAATTAAATAACTAAAAAAAGAGAGCTTTATCTCTTTTTATTTGCAAAAAAGGGCTAAGCCCTTTTATTCATTAGTTATACTAACCTGTACGGTTGAAGATACTACAAAATTTAAACGTGGATCATTGTTCTCAATTTGAATAGGAACATCATATTCTCCGGCCGTATATCCTGACAGATCAACATAAGCCCGAATATCTGCTTCTTCAACCTCGTCAATAACTGATTGAACTCCCCGAACAATAACAACAATATTATTCATTCCTACTATATTAGCTGAATAGCCACTAGCAAGATTTCTACTTTCAACCGATTCCACGACAACTTCTTTTTGTCTTTCATCACCAAAGGTAACGGTAATGCTTGCATTATTTTCACTCAAAGCCCGAACCCCTGTAGGTCGCGAAATAGTCACATTATAATTTCTTGTACTATTAGCGCCTTCGCCATCAACATTAATAGTTACTGGAACACTTGTAATTCCACTAATTTGTTCTTCATCACCATATATCGTAACCGAATAACTATTGCTATTGTTAATCAATATTGAAGCTATAGCTCTACCGGTAACTAAACTTCCTGTTGTTCTAACTTCCAGTGCCACACTCTTAGAATAAGTATCAAGACTAATTGTTGCCGTTAAAGTAGTTGGAACAATCTCAATATTGTTTATCACTTCCCCATTAGAATCATAGGCTACCAATTTTATATCATCAATAGTATAAGTTCCCACTTCGGTTAATGCCTCATCACTTAAATCAATTAACGCTTTTACTGAAGCTATATTGTCTATTGCCTCTTGACTACCTTTAACAACTACTTCACTTCGAGACAACTCTACAGCCTCTACACTTAACTCTTCACTTAAATATTGTTCGTTAATTAAATCATAATCAATATCTCTTGTCACACTAATCTTGTCTTTAATTGTAACTGACACATAAGACGGATCGAGTTTATAATCGATAGAGTCAATTGACTTTGTATAAGTTAGATATACCCGATAAGCTGATTCTCTAGCATCATAATCAGATAAATCCAAAATAACATTATTAGTTCCAAGTTGCTTTGCTAAATAAATGTCACTTTTTCTCCCAATTAAAACAATATCAACTACCTCAGGAATACCCTCAACAACATAAGCTTCCTCATTATAATTAACTGTTACAGGAACATTCGTAATAACTTCAGCTTCGGATTCTACTAGCGTTATTACTCGTGAATCAATTAATATAAATACAATAACTGCTAAAATAAGAGAAACATAAATCATGAAATTAGGGCGATTAAAAATATAATCTAACTTAATATTTTTTGATCGCAAATACTCTTTAATATTAAAAATTAATCTACTAATAGGCGTAATAATTAGTTTATCAACAACCCGATAAATAGCCATTAAAAACTTTCCTATAGCTCTTATTATCTTCTTCATTATTCATCACCTGCGCTTTTCTTATCTTCGGCCTCATAAAACACTTCTGGCTTCGGATTTAAAGCATCAATTAAAATCATTCTAAATTCATCAATTGAAAGATTATAATTGAGTTCTCCATCGACGGCCACACTAATCCGTCCTGATTCTTCTGATACAACCAAAGCAATAGCATCCGATTCCTCTGCTATACCTAAAGCTGCTCGATGCCGTGTTCCTAGTCTTTTAGAAATAGATGGATTCATACTTGTTTTAAATACTGCTCCTGCTGCTGTTATTCTATCACCCTCTATAATTACGCCACCATCATGAAGAGGACCATTAGGGAAAAATATAGTTTCAAGTAAATCACTTGATAAATCAGCATAAATCTTTGTTGCCGGTTCGATATATTCTTGCAAAGATATTTCTCTTTCAATAACAATTAATGCCCCAATTCTATTCCGCTTAAAATATTCAATTGATTTCATAATTTCATAGACAACTTTTTCTCTTTCATCAATTGTAAGTATTTTATGCCTTCCTAAAAGTTGAGTTCGTCCAATCGATTCCAATACACTTCGAATTTCGGGTTGAAATATTACAATAATTGCCAGTGGCCCCCATTCCAAACAATATTGTAAAATAACCCCAACCGTATATAAATCTAATACATCGCTTAATACTTTAATAACAAGTATTAATAAAACACCCTTAAAAATAAGAACCATTTTAATATTATTCTTAATATTTTTTAAGATAAAATAAAATACTATCCAAACAATTCCAATATCAATAATCTTTGTAGCTACATCCCAAATGTTAGCTAAAGTCATAACTTCACCTTCCTATATGCCTAATTATTATACCAAAAAAGTGGCTGATAATCTAGTTTTTTTAAAGTGATTATTTTTGATCTTTAAACAAACGTGTTAAAACAGCAATCAAATTACTATCAACCACTTTACTAACATAAATATCAAATCCACTCACATACTCTTCTAAAATAACGACTTTAGACGAGATAACTTTTTGCTCTTCATCTAATCCTAAAGCTAAAAAATACTTTTTACCATCATACATTGTTTCTTTTAAAACAATATACTGCTCTTTATTTTCAAGAACTACTATATAATTAATTTTAAGCCCCATGTGTTGTGCCTCCATCACTAAAAACCGTTTGGGCAGGAATCATTTCTACCACTTTAATCCTTTTTTGATCCATAGGCTCACTAAACAAGTCATCAATTTCTAAATCAGCCTTTTTATTCTGATCCTCAACCTTAGCTGCTTGCCAATTCATATTAGCTAAGGCCATTTCAATCTGATCATAAACTTCTCCTGGTGCTTTATCAAATTTTTGCCTATTCTTAATTTGTTTAATTTCTTCATTAATTTTCCGCAATTCTTCTTTATCTTTTTCTTCTTCTACATAATCTTTAAATGAACCTTCCCATTCTCCTAACCGTTTTAATTCTAAAGTTTCTTTTATTTTATCATCTATATTTTTATTATATTTTTCCTCAATTTTATCAATTGTATTTAAAAGGGTAATTTGAAATAACAAGTCTTGTTTAGAATTATCTAAAATCTGATTTAATACTTCCTTTTCTTTTATTTTCTTAAGAATTGTATTTTCTAAATTAGCTTTATTTTTACTTTGCTTTTTATGGCGAAGTAATTCTTGATACTCATCAACTACGCGCGTCACATCCTTAATATTTGTTTCTACCTCATAAATAAGATCACTTAACTTCCCAATTTTTTCTTTCAAAGCTGTTTTAAGGTTTTGATAATTTTTTATTTCTTCTTTTTCTTTATTTATCTCTTCTTCTAAATAATCTTGTCTTTTTTGAGGAATTTCTCCGCTTATTCGGGTATAATCCTTACTATCAATATAATTACTTAACTCTGTTCTTTTTGCTTCCTTTTTTTCTAACTCTTCAGCTAAAACACTTGCACTTGCCACATCCATATAAGGCTTTGTTTTCACAATTGTCAACAACTCTTTAATTTTTACTAATGCCTCATCATACATTCCCTTATTCACAAGTTCTTTAGCTTCTGACCCAATCATATTCGGATCAGTAATAAGCTTTAATTCTTCTTGCTTTAAACTATCCAAATCTTCATTTAATTCTTTTAATTTTTCTTGATCTCTTTGCTTTAAATCTTCATCAATATAGGCATTGGGATTATTTAAAATATCTTTAATTTCCTTTAATCTATCTTCATCATTTTTTCTTTGATCACTTAATTCGATTAAAGCTTGTTTATGTAGTTCCCCTTCTTTTAAAATATCTTGATAACTTTTTGTTTTTTGCTCAAATTCATCTTCTAAAGCTTTAAGTTGCCTTTTTTCATTTTTTATAATAGCTTGAAAAGACGCATTAGCATTATCACCAACTTTAGACTCTAATATTTCTATATATTTTTTATTATCTTTTATTTTTTCCTCTAAACTCGCCAGTTCCTTTCGCCTTTTTTCTTCATAAGCAGAAATATCTTGTTCCTTTTGTTCAAATTCTTTAATCTTCCGATTAATTCTACTAATCTTTGATTTTAAACTAACTTCAATATTTTTATCAACTAATTCACTTGAAGCATTAAAATACCGTGCCTCCGTCATTAAACTTTCTAAGTCTTCTCGTTCTCTTTTTTTATCCTCTATTTCTTTTCTTATACTAGCTAACTTAGCCTCAATATCAACCGTATTCAGTAATGATCCTGCCATACTTACTAGTAAATCTATATTATGAAATACTTCTGTGTGCATCCCTATATCACCCATTTCTTATTCTAATATAATACTAACACAACTTCCTGTTTTTTACAAGAAAAAAAGGATAAACTTAAGCCTTTGGGTTTTTGTCTAATCCTCTTTTTTTCTTCGACATATTATACTTTAGGAGGTAATTTGAAGTGTTATTTGAAGATAATGATTTTGATATTAATATGGCCTTTTTCATTCCTGATTTAAGTATAAGTCGCCATACTAATATCTTAAATCCCACGGAGGGATTTTTAAAGGGAAATATGTTTCAAGATGAATATGAACCATATAAAAACTTTACTTATTTTAAACTAAACCCTAAAGATGAAAAGGAAAGACTTTTATATCAAGTAATGGCCCTATCCTTTGCTATTAATGACTTAAATTTATATTTAGATCTTCACCCTGATGCCAAAGAAGTTCTTGATTTATTCCAAAAATACGTTAAAGATGAAAAAGAGTTACGGGCTATATATGTCAAAAAATATGGTCCTCTTGAAGTAACGGAAGTGACATCTAATAAATTTAATTGGATTGATAGCCCTTGGCCATGGGATTCCAAAGGAGGTAGCATGTATGTTTAAATATGTAAAATACACTAATTATCCGATCAACATCAAGAAAAAAGATTTACGTATGGCTAAATACCTTATTACCCAATTTGGTGGTGCTAACGGAGAACTTGGAGCAGCGATGCGTTATTTTTCTCAAAAATTTAGTATGCCCGATGATTATGGAAAAGCCCTATTAAACGATATAGCTACCGAAGAACTAGGCCACTGCGAAATGATTGCTAGTATGGTTCACCAACTAACCAAAAACGCCACCATCAAAGAATTAGAAGAAGCTGGCCTTGGCGGTATGTATACTGAACATGGTAAAGGCATATATCCAACTAACTCTAACGGCGTACCTTTTACTGTAACTTACTTTGCTGTTACGGGAGATCCCCTAGCCTATATTATGGAAGATATGGCCGCAGAACAAAAAGCAAGAGCTACTTATGAAAATCTTATTAATCTTACAGATGATGAAGACATAATAAGAATTCTTCTTTTCTTAAGGCAAAGAGAAGTCGTTCACTATAACCGTTTTAAAGAATTATTTATGTATTACAAGAAAAAAGGCTATTAGCCCTTTTTTTATTTACACAAAATTATTTTTTATTAGTCGTCCTTTTTTTAGAAGTCCCTTTTTTATTAGTCGGACCTTTTTTAACACTCTTATTAGTTGCTCTTTTTTTTGGCTTAGTTTTTTGGACCGTACTTTTTTTAGTA
>CALVHY010000005.1 GCA_944329205.1 uncultured Bacilli bacterium
AATTTTTTGAAAACGTTTACGAAGCATATCAAAGGGGATAAAATCAAATTTTTTAGAGCCATTTTTTCCTAAGGCAATTTCAGAATATAAACAATGAATATGGACATTCCATTTATCGTCACGTCCAAAAGTATGAAGAGTAAGAATAAATCCGGGTTTATAACATTCTTTTTTGTATTGTTCTTTAAACCAAGAGGAAAGAGTAAGATTAACAGCCTCAAACATAAAGTTAAGACGTTTTCTATCTTCTAGAAATAAAGGCCAAAGTTTATCAGAAATAGTAAAAGTAATATGACGATGATTACAATTAAGGAGTTTAGACTCAATATTTAAAGAACGTTGTTTAGCATATTTGACACCACAAGAATTACAAAATCTAGATTTACAAGTTTTATAGACATTAAGAGAATTATTACAATGAGGGCAATGGTAAGTAGAGAAACCAATATGAGGAGTTTTACAAATCATCATCCGTTCTACATCTCTTTTAACAACAGGTCTTATTTTAATCTTTTTCTTATCAGCAAAATCTAAAAATTCATACCAATAATCATTAAAGATGTCTTTAATTTTAAAATATTTCTTTTTAGGATAAGAATCAAATAGTTCAGTTTCAGAATTAAAAATATTTACTACACTCATAAGAAAATTATACAACAAAAAATACCAAACACAAAGTGTTTGGCGATATAAATAATTGACTCCTCAATTATTTATATCTTTTTTTATTAGTTTTGCATGCATGACTACTTTATCGGTTTTATTGTAACAAGTAGATAGGGTTAGTATTTTATCTGTTGCACTCACAGTGGTGTCAAATTGGACGGCACTTCTTCCTTTTAACATATCTAAGAATGTTTGATATTCTTCGTCTGTTGCAAATTCAGTTTGGATATAGTCATTAGTGGTTTCGATGTGATAGACACTAAATACTTGCCATAAGGTGTTTTCGGTTGGTGTAGATAGCTTTATTACATGATTATTGGTGTTATTATACCAGGAACTACTTAGTATGTTTCTTAAAGATCCAAACATGGTTTTATTATTCATGCCATGAGCGTAAAGGATAGTATTTCTATCATAGTTTATAGTATCGTTTCGATAATCCATGAAGACCCATCCAGCTTGGTTATAGCTTTTATTATAAGAGTGAGTTAGATAATAATCATTATTGTTTGTTTGAACAAAAGGATAATTGATATTTGTTCCATTTACTTGAATCCAACCTTTGGTTTCATTGTTAATAGCTAGTAATTCATTAAAATTAACATTTATTAAATTCATCTTAATATAATCCCAATAGGGGTTAGATTCTGGTATTTCTTCTATCTGTTCGATTATTTCGGTAGCTTCACTGTCAGGTACTTCTTCAATTTCTACTATTTCTTCAATTTCTTTTATTTCTTCATTTGTTTTATTAGTATCAATAAAATAATTGATAACATCTATTCCTGATTTGATTAGAAAAACAAAGGCTACTAGGAATATGATTAACGCTATTAAGTTTTTCCATTTAAGTTTATATCTTTTCTTTTTCTTAACCATGCTATCACCATACAATATTATAGCATGTATTTATGAATTGGTAAATATTTGTAAAAATGACTGTAAAGTTTTATTTTTTAAAATTTTCTATATCTAAAATATTCTATTTGTGTTATACTTAAGGCAAGGTAACTATTTGATTTCTGTAGTTACAAATATAAGGAGGAGAAATATGGGAAAGAACTTGAAAAGTATTAGCCTTGTATTATTTTCTATTTGTTGCGCCATAGGATTTAGTACGAGTGTTAATGCCGAAGCATTGGAAATTGAAATGACTAAAGACATGACTATAACTGAAATTAATCAGGAAATCTCTAAAGTAACTGATCTTGAAGCTATAGTCATTGATGGTAAAAGTGAATTTACTATTACAGGGGGATTATCTTTTGGTAATGGTATTGACGTTACAATAAAAAATGTTACTATTGATGGATTAGTTGGTGATCCTGAAAACAATGTTAATGGCAATGCTTATCAAAATATTTTGCTTAATTTGGTTGGTGCTGGTAATGTCGTAGTGGATAATGTTGATTTTATCTATTATGATGAGAAAGGTATTTATGTTGAAGCTTTGGAAAGCTTAGAAGTTACTAATTCAAGTTTTGATGCAGCATATACAGAGCATATTGGTGATAATGATTATACTGGTAATCCAGAAGCTTCATTAATCTATCGTAGTGCATCAGGTATTGATATTAACTTAGGTAATGGTGGTAAGACTGTTGATGTTAAAAGTATTACCATTAAGAACAATACTTTTAAAAATGTTGTTGTAGAAGAAAAAGACCAAGCTACTTCAACAGCAGGTGCAATAAAGATTAAAGTAAAAGACGCAACAAATTTGGTTGGTGTTGGTACAGTTCGTATTGAAGGAAATACATTTGAAAATAATTTCCAAGATTTAGTTATAGGTACGGATACACCTACTGGTACTGATCCAAAGAGAGAAGATACTGGTAATCTAGATATATTACTTGTTGGTAATGATGCGATGATTGTAACAGATAATTCTGATGCCGAAGAGCCAACTGAAACATTAGAAGGAAATTATAAGTTAAATTATGCTACTGATAAGAAATATGAATTAGATGAAAATCTTTATTATATCGTTGATGAAAATAATATTGATGCAATTACTGATGAAGAAATGGCTGCTA
>CALVHY010000006.1 GCA_944329205.1 uncultured Bacilli bacterium
CCAACAAGTGGTTATGCTTTAAACACAAGTGAGAGTTATTGTGCCGTAGATGATACAAAAGATGAGGGTATTAGCATTGAATATGTATAGGGAAAAATAAATATATTAGGAACATCCCAAAAGGGTACAAAATGTCATTTATATTTTGACATTCAAGTGTTAGCAAGCGATACAATTCTAGCAAGAAAAACGATCCAAGAAAGAACAAGCTTTTCATCAACATTGACATCAAACACCAATGGCACGATATATCAAGCCCCGGATGGCGAAGAGACTAGCTATTACTTTGCAGGAGCAAATACCGAAAACTGGTTACAGTTTGCGGGCTTCTACTGGCGTATCATCAGAATTAATGGCGATGGCACCGTAAGAATCATCTATAATGGAACCAGTACTAGCACGACAGGAACCGGAACCACAATAGGAACAAGTGCCTTCAATAGTTCGGCTTATGATAATATGCATGTCGGATATATGTATACAGAAGATGAAGTGCATGGACTAGGAACAAGTAGTACGATTAAAGGAAGAGTAGATGAATGGTATCAAGATAATATAGCAACTAGTACAGACTACACCAGTAAGATATCAACAACAACAGGATTTTGTGGAGATAGAACATCAACAACAACAAATGGGGGAGCACCAAATAATACTGGCGGAACCGGAACAACGACAACTTATTATGGGACAAGATATAGATTAAATACAAATAAGACGCCAACATATGATTGCCCTGATGAAGAAAATGATCTATATACCGTTGATGGCGCAGGAATAGGAAATGAGGCCTTAACTTATCCAGTAGGATTAATCACAGCCGATGAAATAGCATACGCCGGAGGTGTATACGGCTCATCTAATAATAAATATTATTTATATACTTATAACGCATATTGGACAATGTCTCCGTTTCATTTTAGTTCATCTGGAAGAGGTGCTTCCGTGTTCATTGTATCTTATGCCACTTTTGAAAATGACTGGTTGGAAGATAACGTGTTCGGTGTCCGACCTGTCTTAAACCTGAAGGCTGATGTGCAATTATCTGGTAGTGGCACAGCTGATGATCCGTTTGTTGTAAATTAAATGTCAATTTACATATATTTTACAATACTGATAAATATATCATTGTTAAGGTTTTATTTATCAGTTTTTTATTGGTGTTTATTATAACAGCAATAAGATTTAGTATGAATTATTTTACTTGGGTGATAGAAGAAAGTTAAACACGTTTTGGTTGTAGACAAGTATTTAAAAATACTATATAATTAGGAGGAAGGGAGACAAAAGTATGATTGATTTTACTTTAGCGCAAGAAGAGTTTAACCTTTATAAAGGTAGTGAAAAAAAGAAAACTATTTTGTATAATAATAAGAAATACTTGCTTAAGTTTCCTGATCCAATAAGAGAGAAAAACAAAAATATTTCTTATATCAATAATGCTTATTCAGAATATGTTGGTAGCAATATATTTAAGTTGTGCAATTTTAGTGTACAAAATACAATTCTTGGTATATATAGATATCAGATGAAAGAAAAGATAGTTTGTGCTTGTGAAGATTTTTTAGGGGACGAATATATTTTACAAGAGTTTCTATCTCTTGCTATGAGTATTAATACAGATAAAAAGATTGATACTGAACTAGATGATATTGTAGAAATATTAAAGCAATTGGAAAGTGATTTTAAAGTAAGTATTATAAATCATTTCTTTGATATGTTTATTATTGATGCTTTTATTGGCAATACAAATAGAGATAATAGTAATTGGGGATTTATTATTAATAAAAATACTAAGGAGTTTGCTTTTGCTCCTATTTATGATAATGGTTCTTGTTTAAATCCTTTACTTGAAGATCATGATTTGAAAGCATTAGATGAAGTAGAGCTTAAGAATATTGTTTATAATGTTTATTCTTGTTTAAAAATAAATAATAAGAAAATACATTATTTTGAATTTATTAAGAGTGGTAGTAATAATGAGTGTAATAAAGCTTTAAAAAGAGTGTTTCCATTTATTGATATTAAGAAAATTAGTGAATTTATCGATAATATTGAGGGTATGAGTAAAATTAGAAAAGAATTTTATAAATATGTTTTAAATGAAAGATATAAGATTTTAGAGAAAATTATCAAAGAGAAGTTAGGTTAGTTTCTAGCTTCTCTTTTGATTAGTTTGGCGTGCATGACTACTTTGTCTGTTTTGTTGTAACAAGTTGATAATGTTAGTATTTTATCTGATGTATTTAGGGTGGTATCAAATTCAACGGCACTTCTTGTTTTTAGCATGTTTAGAAATTCTAAGTATTCAGCGTCGGTTTGAAATTCTGTTTGAATATAGTCATTGGTTGTTTCAATATGATAGATGCTAAATACTTGCCATAAGGTGTTCTCAGTTGGGGTGGATAGTTTGATGACATGATTATCGGTATTGTTATACCAGGTGCTACTAAGAATGTTTTTTAATGAGCCAAACATGGTTTGATTATTCATGCCATGGGCATAAAGAATAGTGTTTTGATCTAGGTTTTCTGTATCATTTCGATAGTCCATAAATACCCATCCAGCTTGGTTATAGCTTTTATCATAAGAGTGGGTTAAGTAATAATCATTGTTATTCGTTTGAACAAAAGGATAATTTATATTGGTGCCGTTTACTTGAATCCAGCCTTTAGTTTCATTGTTCAGTGTTAATAATTCGGTAAAATCTACATTGATTAAGTTCATGGCTATGTAATCCCAGTAGGGGTTTTCTTCGTCTATTTCTTCAGTTGGTTCAATTATTTCGGTTTGATCATTGTCAGTAATTTCATCAATCGTGACAATATCTTCTATCTTTTTTATTTCATCATTAGTTTTATTGGTGTCAATATAGTAGTTAATTAAATCAATTCCGGATTTAATTAAAAAAATAAAAGCTACTAAAAAGATTAAAACAGCGATTAAGTTTTTCCATTTTAATTTGTATTTCTTTTTCTTTTTTGGCATATAATCACCCTAATAATTATTATAAAATAAGAAGGGTACTTTGTAAAGAAGAAGAAAAAAACTCAGAAAATTCTGAGTTAGAACTTACGATATAAACCAATAGCTTTACCAAGAATTGTAACATTATCTAAAATAATTGGTTCCATGGTGTCATTTTCTGGTTGCAAGCGAATATGATTCTTTTCTTTGTAAAATCTTTTTAGGGTTACTTCATTTTCACTAGTCATAGCAACAACAATATCGCCATTTCTTGCCGTTGATTGCTTTTGGACAATGACAATATCGCCATCAAAGATACCAGCATTAATCATTGATTCACCACTGACATTTAATGTAAAGATTGTTTCTTTAGCGGGTATTAAAGAAGCTGGAAGATTAAAAAATTCATTTGGTCTTTCGATAGCTTCAATAGGACTACCAGCGGTTATTTTACCTAGAAGAGGAACTTTTACTAGTTCTTCATTTTTGTCTAAGTATTCGTTATCCACAAGAATTTCCATAGCTCTAAATTTGTTGTTATCAACTTTTAAGTAGCCTCTTTTACATAAGTTTTTAACATGAGTGTGAACAGTCGCAGGACTTGATAAATTTAGACCTTTGCCAATTTCTCTGATTGAAGGGGGATAACCGTGGGTTGCTGTAAATTTCTTGATAAAATCTAAAACATTATTTTGCTTTTCCGTTAATTCTTTTACTTTTGTTTCCATATTTGTTTAACCTCCATAAATATAATAACATAAAAATATACGTTTGTCAAACAAATGTATTTATTTTGTCAAGTTTTTAAAAAAGGGATTGCGCGAACAAATGTATATACGATATAATGTTCGTGTAAGGAGTTGAGGATTATGGTTAAATTAATGAAAAAATTTGGAGGAGCTATATTGTTGTATGCGGTTATCTTTTTTGGGATTGTAGCTATTACATCGAGAGTTAATGCTTTAAATCAGGAAAATGAGGTAGCAGTTGCTTTTAATGATAGTTATTCTTTGTAAACTTTAGTGATGTTCATTAATAAATTGGCTAAATTGTGATATAATAAAAACGAGGTGATGAGTGTGGAGTATAAAAAGTATGAGTATCCCTCATTTAATTTGTATACGGTTAAGACAAATAGGTTTAAGACTTGTCAGATGGAAATTATTTTTAAGAGTGAGGTAAATAAAGAAGATGCAATGTTAAAAACATTTCTTGCCGATATTATGAGTGACTGCTCGAGTAAGTATAAGAGAAGAAAAGATGTGGCAAGACGATTAGAAGAATTGTATCAAGCTTCTTTTTATGGCCTTACTAATAAAACGGGAAATGTTTTAATGACTTCGTTTGTACTTAATTTTTTGAATCCAAAGTATGTTTTAAATGATAATTATTTGGAAGAGGTTTTAGCTTTACCTTTGGAAATGATTTTGCATCCAGCAATTTCAGCGGATGAATTTGATATTAATAATTTTAATATTGTTAAAAATAGACTTTATGATGAAATATTAGAAGTAGGAGAAAATATTAATCGGGTTAGTTTAAAAAAAGCTTTAGAACAATTAGATGAATCTTCACCAAGTAGCTATGGCTTGCTAGGAAGTATTAAAGAATTGGAAGAAATAACGCCGAAAAAGTTATCTTTAGCTTATCAAGATTTGCTAAATTCTAGTTGTGATATATTTATTATTGGCTCTTTAGATATGGATAGGGTTGCTAATATTATTTTTAAATATTTTAAAAATCCGGTGGTGAAAACTAAGGAATTACCGGATATGTATGTGGTAAATAAGCATGGAAGTAAAGTTAAAAAAGTAGTGCAAACATCAAAGTTTTTGGAAACTAGTTTGGTTAATGTTTATAGTTTGGATAATTTGAGTTTAAAAGAGAAAGTGACAACGATGCATTTTTATAATTACTTATTAGGGGGTGGCGGCTTAAATACTAAGCTTTATCAATTATTAAGAGAAAAAAATAGCTTGTGTTATGGAGTTAAAAGTATGTATCTTAAATATGATAATCTCTTAGTTGTTCAAACATCAGTGAGTAAAAAGAATATTCGCAAAGCGCAAGCTTTAATTAAACAAGCTTTTAAAGAGATGAAGACGGGAAAGTTTAGTGATAAAGAATTAAACTATGCAAGAGAAAACTTTATTTTTTCCCTTAACTTAGCTTTGGATAATCAGGCCGGGATTTTAAATAACTATGTTTTTAATGTGCTTGATGACTTACCTTTGATTCAGGATCGAATAAAGATGATTGAAGAAGTGAAAAAAGAAGAGATCTTAGATGTAGCGAAAAAAATTAAACCAATTGTTTCTTTGGTTTTAGAAGGTGAGGATGGTAATGGAAATAATTAAGATTAAGGGATTAGATGAAAATATTTATTTTACTACTTCTAAATGGGGGTTGCCAATTTATATTTGGAAGCATGCTTATGCTAAAAGCTTTTATTTGTCTTTAAATGTTCATTATGGTTCTATTCATACAGAATTTTTGCTTGGGGGTAAAAAATATAAAGTACCACAAGGGATAGCACACTTTATTGAACACATTAAGTTTAATGTGGATAAAGATAGAACGGCAAATGATTTATTTGATCCTTTGGGGAGTGATATAAATGCTTTTACAACTTTTAAATATACAAGTTATTTAGTGTATGGAACAAGTAGACTTAAAGAAAATTTAAATGCTTTACTTGATTATGTTTATAATCCTTATTTTACTAAAGAAATGATTAAGAAAGAAAAGGGAATTATTGCCTCAGAAATTAAGATGGGGAAAGATCAGCCTTATAATAATCTTTATTTTGCTTTTAATAATGCTATGTATCATAAAGAAAAGTATAAATATTTGATTACCGGGGAAGAAAGTGATATTAAAAAAATAGAATTAGAAGATATTTTGCTAGTTTATAAAGCTTTTTATCATCCTAAAAATATGTTTTTGATTGTGACGGGAAACGTTAATCCTTATGAAATAGAGCAAATGGTTAATGATAATTTACAAGAAAAAAAATTTAATGAATATTTAAAACCTAAAATACCTTTAGTTAAAGAGCCAAAACATGTTGCTGCAAAAAAGGTTGAACTCGTTTTTAAGGGGGAAGTAGAAAAAGCTAAGATTGGGCTTAAAATTCCCAAGAAAGGGTTAAAAGATTTAGGAGATGTTAAATTAAATATTATTCTTAATATTATTCTTTCTAGTAACTTTGGGGATTCATCAGATTTGAAGGAAGAATTGCTGCAAAATGGTATTATTACTTTTTTGAGTACTTCAAGATTTGTTTTAAATGATTATATGGTAATTGATGTGACAGTGGAAAGTAAAATATTAGATGAAGCGATAAAAAGAATTGAAGAAGCATTAGATCATTTAGAAATGAATGAAGAAGATTTGAAAAGAAAAATTAATTCGGCGATAGCTACTTTAGTTGTTAATTATGAAGATGTTGAAAATGTTAATAATATGCTGCAAAATTATTTGGTTTATTATCATAAAATTATTCCTAATTTAAAAGAAATATATGAAAGTATTACTTTAGATGAAGTTTTAGAAGTTATAGAAGCAATTAATACTAAGGAAATGGTTGTTGTGACGATGAAAAAACAAAAATAGTCACTTTAGGGTGGCTTTTTCATTTGTTATTAAGTATAATTTTATTAGGAGGAGTTTATGAATAAAAGAAATTTATTTTGGGGTATTTTACTTATTGTTGTAGGTATCTTGTTTTTAGGAAGAAATATGGATTGGTGGAATTTTTCTATTTTCTTTCGCGGCTGGTGGACTTTGTTTTTAATTGTTCCCTCGGTTATTTCACTTGTTAGAAAAGAGAGTATTGGAACTTCCTTTTTAACTTTTGTTTTGGGTGTTTTAATGTTGCTCGCTTCACAAGATGTAATAGAATGGAGTACTATTTGGAAAATATTTGTACCACTTATTATTATTGTTATTGGTTTATCTTTTATTTTGGGTAATCGGAAAGTTAAGGCTAAAAAGGTAAAGGCGAATGCTAAAGAATATGTGGCGGTATTTTCTAGTGTGGATGAAGTGATTAATATGGTGGAAAGTGATTTTAAAATTACTTCGGTTTTTGGGGGAGTAGAGCTTGATATGCGTGATGTTAAATTAAATACTGACTTAGTTATTGATTGCTTTACTTTGTTTGGGGGTATTGATATTCGTTTGCCTAAAGATGTGAAAGTGGAAGTGAATGGACTACCAATATTTGGTGGTGTTGAAAATAAATATCATAATGATGGTAAAGTAACGGTTTATATTAATCATACAACTATTTTTGGGGGAGTGGATTTGTTGTGAGATTTGAAATGTTATGGTGCCATGTGATTATTTAGAGGAGTTACGTATGGCTATTCTTGATGCGGGTGCGGGAATAATTGGCAATTACTCTCATTGCTCTACATCTTTTTTTTAATTGGTACTTTTATAACAAGTATTAAAACAAGTCCTTTTATTGGTGAAAAAGATAAATTAGAATATGTTAAGGAAGAAAGATTAGAAGTTAGGGTTCAGGTGCGTGATGTCAAAAAAATATTAAGGGTTATTAGAGAAGTTCATCCGTATGAAGAACCAGGTATTGATATTATACCTTTACTTGATGAAGATAATTTTAAGTAAGTAAAAAAGCTACCTGTTGATAGCTTTTTAATATTATCTGTTGTAGAATTCAACGATAAGTGATTCGTTAATTTCTTGGTTAAGTTCACTTCTTTCAGGATATCTTACATAAGTACCTGTCATTTTGTTGTTATCAAATTCAACAAAGGCAGGACGAGTAACCTTAGCTTCTAAGCTAGCTTTTATTGCGGGATGATCCAAAGAATTTTCTTTAACTGCAATTACATCACCTGGCTTACAAGAGTAAGATGGAATATCTACTTTAATACCGTTAACCGTGATATGTCCATGGTTTACTACTTGTCTTGCTGCCCGACGAGTTGGAGCAAGTCCCATACGATAAACAATATTATCAAGTCTTGATTCCAAAAGTCTTAACATGTTTTCACCAGTAACGCCTTTCATTTTAGAAGCACGTTCAAATAACTTATGGAACCCTTTTTCGTTTAAGCCATACATGGTTCTTACTTTTTGCTTTTCTTGTAATTGAATACCATATTCACTTAACTTCTTTCTTCTGTCATTTCCATGAGCTCCCGGTGCATAGGGACGACGAGCTAGTTCTTTACCATTTTCTAAAGTCGAAAAGTTTAATCTTCTTGATTTTTTGTAAGCTGGTCCAGTATATCTTGCCATAATAATCTCCTTTCTATTAATCTAAATACAAAGGATGCTTATTACTCATTATAGGGAGTTTACATTCATAATTTCGCTAGGGCAGTCCTAGTTACTTTTAT
>CALVHY010000007.1 GCA_944329205.1 uncultured Bacilli bacterium
TTTTTACTCACACTCCTTTTCTTTATTTATATAAATATGGCTCAACTAAATAAATATAGAAGTTTGCCCAATCTTCAGGCTCACTTTCAGTTATAAACTCGATTGTTAAATCATCAACATCAGTAACATCTAAGTTTATTTCTAGGTCTATTTCGTTGGTCTTAGTAATTTCACTAGAACGATATAATTCTTCATCATCACCATAAATGACGATTTCTCCCGTAAAATCAGCATCCCAATTTGGACCTCTTACAATAGTAGTTTTTAAGGTTTGATAGGCATTGTTTAAACGGAAAGTTAAAGCTTTAGTCTCTCCATCAAAGCGGAAACTAATATAGCTATCATATTCAATCTCTTCAATTGTAGTTCCATAAGAAGAATAATTTGTGCCACGGTCATAGGATACAACATATTCATCAGTTAACTTACTTGGCATTTTGTTTTCATAACTAGCTTTTAATTCTTCTAATTCTTGGTATGCATCTGTATCATAATCTATTACATCTAAGGAAGCATCGATTATATCCATAACATCATTTGTTTCGAAATTTTCTTCTAATTCCTCGGCAACTAACTTGGTATATTCAACGATTTTAGATACCGCATTATCATATAAAGTTTGATAATCAGTGGTTAGGCTTAAATCAATATCATCTTGGCGGTAATTTTCTTTTAAATATTCTAATTGAGCAAGATATGCCTCTAAAATTTGCGTATTAGACGCATCTTCACCTAAATTAACGAGCTCTTCTGCTCCTTCTTTTAACGTATCTAGTTCATCTTTTAAATAATTATTAACAAACTCCTCGGCTTCTTCATAATAAGAATCAGTACTTATCACTTCATTATAATAATAATATTTATAATAATCATCACTAGCAGAAAGAGCATTAAAATAACTTGATTTAGAACTGTAAAGACTATATAATTCATCATAATAATTGTAATACTCTTCATATGATAAAACGTATTCTAAACCATCGAAATAGCTATAGATCTCATCTAGGATACCTTTTATTTTAGCATATTCGTCTTTTAAGGCTTCTTCATCAGCATATGATTTGTTAAAGTTTTTAACCCAGTTGTTGATCGTATTTTTTATTTGCTTTTCAATACTTTCTAATTTAGCTTCATCATCTTTATGACTCTTTAATATATCCCCTATTTTTACTAGTTCTTCATTACCATAATCCTCAGTGTAATTATTGTAATAACTTGTTAGATAATCTTCGACCTTTTTAACGGGATTGCTTAGAAGGATAAATAAGGCAATAATAGCCGCGATAACAACGATTAGGGCCAGGCCAATTCCTATTTTAATCTTTTTGGGAAAAGCATGAAATCTATCTTTAATTTTTTTTATATTTTTGTTTTCTTGGGGAGAATGAGTTTTTTCTAATTTTGCCCCACATTTTTCACAAAACTTGGCATTTGATTCATTTTTGGCACCACACTTACCACAAAACATAAATTCACTCCTTACTTTTCTTTAACTAAAAATATTTTACAATATTTTGCGTATAAAATAAATACCTTTTTTTGATTTTTTTAGGAATTAATCATTTTATTTATTATTTCACAGTTATTTTTTATTCTTTCATTATTAGGAGCTAATTCTAAGGCTTTTTGCATGTATAATAAACTTTTAGGATAAAGATGCAAATTATAACAAACTAGTCCCATTAATTCATAAATATAATCATTCCAAGCAAAAGCTTCATTTATGTAGATTGGAGCTTTTTCTTTAATTAAAAAAGCACATTCTAATAATTCATAAGCTTCTTCAAACTTTAATTCATCTAAATATAACCCGGCTAATTCTACATAACTTTCTCGTAAGTATGACGCTTCTTTAATGGCATTTTGATACCACATTTCCGCCTCTTTGGGTCTGTTAAGTCCTTTATAACATCTCGCTATGAAACGCATCGATGCACATCTTTCAGCGTCCCATTTTGCTGATGGTAAATTTAAGTGCTTTATTAAAGTATCTATACCTTCATTCCACTTACCATAGTACATGTATTCCCTTCCTAAATAGTGCATGTTGCGGTCATCAGTGGGATCTTCCTTGACGCTCATTTCTAGTAAAGGCAAGTAGCTTCCTCGAGATTTTTCATTATCAGGATAATGATTTAAAACAATTTCTTTACATGTAACTTCTACTTCATGGGCAGGATATTTTAGTATTTCATGCACAGGATGATGCCATGAATAACCAGCTCGAGCATGAATTTTGTGCTGTAAAAAGGTTGTCGCGGGTTTTCCGTATTCATCAAAACTCCAGTTATAAGTGTATCTTAAACGCGTAACATTATCAGTCCAAGCTTCTTCTAATTTTTGACGCCAGCCGGGAGTAAATTCTTCATCTAAATCGGTGCAAACACAAATATCAGCATCAAGCGGAACCATGTCTAAGGACTTATTTCTTGCAACATCAAAACGCCAGGGATTAATAACTTCAGTTTTTACATTTACCCCTAATTCTTTTAAGCGATTAACTGTATTATCTGTTGAGCCTGTATCTAAAACATAAATTTCATCAGCTTCACTCATTGATTTTACCCAGCGCGAAACAAATTTTTCTTCATTTTTGCATATCGCATAAACACATATTTTATATTTTTTCATTTTTTCACCCATTAAATATATATGCTTGTTTTTGCTATTATTGTCATTTTATATACCTATGCATATAATAAATCGTAACATTTAAAGCACTTTGGAAAATTAAACGATAGCCATCTTTTTTTCTTTGGTGTTACATATAATATAAAAGAAAGGAGATAAAATAAAGTGAATAATAATTTACAAAGAGCACAGGCTTATATTGACTGCTATAACAAAAATCATCCTAATTCAGGATGCTGCTGTTGCTTTGGGCCAACAGGACCGACAGGACCGACCGGACCGGCAGCAGCGACTATAACAGTTAGTACAACGACTACTTCAGATCCTGGAAGTGCAGCTAGTGTAGTTAATGCTGGTACATCTTCCAATGCTATTTTAGAGTTCACTATTCCTAGAGGTGCTACAGGACCGACTGGAGCTACGGGTGCAACCGGAGCTACGGGTGCTACCGGACCAACTGGGCCTACTGGACCTACTGGGGCTACGGGTGCAACAGGTGCTACAGGTGCCACAGGACCAGCAGGTACAGGGGCAACGGGTGCTACGGGTGCTACAGGACCTACGGGACCAACAGGACCTACTGGTGCAACAGGTGCTACGGGTGCTACAGGGCCGACGGGGCCAACAGGACCGACAGGCCCTACGGGACCGACTGGTTCGACTGGGGCTACGGGACCTACAGGAGCAGCGGCAACACCAGTTTTAAGTATCGGTACGGTATCTACAGGAGCTCCCGGATCAACAGCAATTGCTTCTATTACAGGAACCTCCCCTAATTTCTTTCTTAATTTAACAATTCCTCAGGGTGTAACGGGACCATCAGGAGCAACGGGTGCAACGGGCGCTACAGGACCAACTGGGGCTGCAGGTGCTACGGGTGCTACAGGGCCTACGGGACCAACTGGAGCAACGGGTGCTACAGGGCCTACCGGACCGACTGGACCTACCGGTGCTGCAGGGGCTACGGGACCGACTGGACCTACCGGTGCTGCAGGGGCTACGGGACCGACCGGACCGACCGGACCAACAGGACCAACAGGACCTACTGGACCGTAATAAAAGTCAAGAGTTTGTTCTCTTGGCTTTTTAATTTGGTATTGTTCTAATTTTAAATACGAGAAATTATCCATTGATTAATCTTGGGTGAGTTTGGGCCAATTATTCACTCACTGAGCGAATAATTGGAAACAAGGGATAAATTGCTTTGTGTATACAGTATGTTCACTTTTGGATACAATTATACTAACTTATAAGTAGTAACATAAATATCTTCATTGGTTACATATTCTATAACATATTTATTTTTCTTCTTAACAATTAATAAGCCAATTGTTTTATTATGATTTGATAATTTAATATTTTTATCTACATAATCTACATAAAATTTTAATTGTCCAATATCTTCGGGATGGTATTCTTTGTTTTTACCTCAACAACTACAAAAGAATTCAATTGATAATTAAAAAATAATAAATCAATCTTAAATATATGATTATCTACATGTATCTTATATTCATGCCCAATTAAAGCAAAACCAGTTCCTAATTCTAAAAATCTTTCTTCTAACATATTAATAATATATTTATGTAAAGCTTTCTCATTTAAATTATCTACTTGTTTATTGACTTTAATTAATAAAGGATCTTTTATCATATCTTCTATTGGTAAGTAAGTGTTATTACTATCTATAATTAACTTAATATTTTCTTTATCAGCATAAGACAGTCTATCATAAGTTTTATTCTTTATCATTTCTCTTAATTCTCTTACTGATAAATGGTTTAAAATAGCTTGATTAATGTAGTAATTTCTTTCACTTTCCTTTTTGATTGGTAATAAATAACGATAATGTGTCCATGTCAATTGGTCACTCACTGTGTGACCAATTGGAAATGATAAATAAAATTGTCTCATATACTTTAAATTTGTATAACTATAATTTTTACCAAATAATGAAGATAACTTTAAAGCCCACTCTTTAATTAACCCATCCCCATACTTAGCTCTATTCATTCCGCCTTGTGCTTCAACCAACAAACGTCCAACATTCCAATTCATTTGCAATTTTTTGCTATTGTCTTGTAAAGTACGAACTTTATAATTTATTTCATAACTTTCAATTAAATCTTTAATTTGATTATAGTATTCTAGTTCTTTCATATATCCCCCTAATTAACATTATAAAATAATCTTATATTAATGAATAGAGATATATTTGGTAATGTTTTGTCATATCTTGTCGAAAAATCTTAAAAATTCATATTTATAATGCTATGACGGCATATATTTTACCTATAGCATCGGCAATTTTGAAAATAATGATTTAATAATATTTGATTAATATAATAATTTTTATATGTGCCCAAGAAATGCTCGACAGTGGAGAGTTTTTGGGAAATAAAATGTAAAATTTTCGCACAGATAATAAATTTAGTATATGAAATATGATAAACAAATACTTTTTATAGTATTCCTATTGGATTTATAACAGTAATATTGTATAATAGAATTGTATTAAAACATAGATTTGTTTTAATGAGTAATGAAGTAAAGGAGGTGTGGGTTAGAGTTGAAAAAAGTCTGGAGTATAGGTTTAACTACATTATTAATTATTGGACTTACTGGATGTAGGAATGATAATTCAGGAACATTAACATGCACAAAAACAGAAACAAATGAAGAAGGATATACAACAGAAGAAGTTATGACAGTAACATATTCAGATAATATAGTTACTAATGTTGAGGCAACCGCTATTGAAGAAATGGATGTAGATTATGTAGATATGACTGTATCTTTTGGTCAATTATTTGCAGCTTCTTTAAATGAAGTTAGTGGATTTAATGTTAGTTACGAAAAAGAAAGTGACTCTAGTGTTAAATACATTATGTCAGTAGATTTTCAAAATTTAGACTTAGATGCTTTAAAAACAGCTTTTGGTGAAGATTTTGATGACAATTCTTTCTACGCAAATAACAATATTACCATAGATGAATTTAGAGAAGAAAATTTAAGCGATTATAGTTGCAATTAACTAAAGACATTTTTAGATTAAACACCCCAAGTATTTATAGTTACTTGGGGCTTTAATATTGTTCTAATTTTAAATACAAGATTTAAAATATCAATATCATCTATTTTGGAATTATCCACTGACTAATCTTGTATCCTAATGCTTCTTCATTTAGCCTTAGCCAAATTATGAGTTTAAAAGGATATTGGGCGCACCCCGAGCGTGTTAGTCACATTGTTGTTGGTGTTCAGGTTGCCAGTCGAATACACAGAGAACACGACAGCACCGTTGTTATAGTTATACGGAGACATAACACAGTCCCAATATATTAGATTAGCCAATAGTATTATATCAAATTTACCTTTGCTTGTTAATAACTTCTCTTTTTATTAGCTAAAAAAAAAGAGGATTATAATCCTCCTCCTGAGCCAAAAGAATCAAGTTCTTCTTGGGTAACTATTACCGATATACGCATTCTCCTATTACCACAAATAAAGAGAGCTTCTCCTTGGTTATAATATTTAATGCTGTCTTTTTCAGATTCGTTTAAATCAATTAGTTTGGATAAATCATCCACCGCTTGTTTTCTTAGACCCATAACTAAGTAGTAAGCCGCATTGTCAAATATGGCTTTACCGTGAACAATCATGTTAGGGGCAGCAAAGTCAGTTGGTTGCTGCGTTATCATGATAGTACCAGTATTGTATTTTCTTGATCTTCTTTGAATTTGGGCTAAAAATTCGGCGCCTAATTCATTTCTACTTGATAATAATACGTGAGCTTCATCAACCATCATTACCGTGTTAACATCTTTGTCTAAACATAAGCCCCAAGCATATTTTAATATATTGAAGAATAAAGTGTTTTTAATATTTTCATCACTATTCATTAATTCTTTAATATTAAAGACTATAAAATCACTGTTAAATCTTAAAGTAGTATGACCTGTAAAATAATATCTTAATTCCTTGGTTAGTGGTCTTATTTTTAGTTCGAGACGTTCAATTACATCCCGCTCCCGGGTTGCATCAGGCATGGATAAAAGTCTGCCTTTGATCGTGGCATAAACATCATCGAAGGTTGGATAATCTTGACTGCTAATTTTGGTAAAATCAGTATCAAAATCTATTTTATACCTTTTGTAAGTATCTTGAACTATTTCACTAAACATGGTTAGAACATCTTCTTCAATGTCTGGATATAAATATTTCATGAATGCTTTTAATTGTTGGAGAGTTCTTGTAAGGATAGTATAGCCTAAACCTTGGGCAATTTCTTCCTCATCCGCATCGACAACAACTTCTAAGGGATTAATCATGCCAAAGTCCCCACCCTTGCCAAGATCAAGGAAATCTCCACCTAAAGAGCGAGTCATATCTTCTAATTCACCTTCAGGATCAATACATACCACTTTACAACCGTTTCGCAAATGGGTTCGAAGTAAAAGCTTAGCTGCAGTGGATTTACCGGAACCACTAGTTCCTAAAAGAATCATGTTGGCATTGTTGCGGTTACTTTCTTTTTTTATTTGATATAAGAATTGATTAAATAAAACTACACCACCGGAGAAGTCAACACCAAATAAAGTTGCATCACCAGGATCTTTGATACTATCAAATACAAAAGGATACATGGCCGCGACAGTGACAGATGGAATTGGCGTGCCAATCCGTGTTTCAATATCTTGTTTAGGAAATATAGGAAGGATTGATTTTAATACTTTTTCTTGTTCAAACATTAAAGATATTCCCCGCATGCCTAAAGCATCTAAGTAAGTTCTTACTTGCATTTTCTTAAGATCTAAATCTTCTTTAGAATCAGCACTGATCATTATGTGCATTTGAAAATCAAAGATTCTTGCTTGAGTGGCAGCAAGCATGGATATAAATTGCTCTAGGGATTCATAGTCTTGACGTATCCGCTCTTGAATAGTTTTATCTCTTTCGGTTTGATAGCGAGCTTTTAAATCGGCAATTTCTTTATTTAACATTCTTTGTAAAGTACTAAATTCAATAGGAATGTGCTTAATGGATACCTTTACTCCACTAATACTAGTTATATCAGATAGATAACCGACATAAACACTTTTAGGATAAGTTATAATTGTCATAATTGTGCAATATTTGCCACCTAAAGTAAATTCAGTTGGTTTAAATTCCATTCCTTTTGGAGCTATTTCACTTTTTACTTTTGCCATTAATTCATCACCGTCCCAAATGTAGTACGAACGCCACCATTTAAAAAATGATCTAAAATAGTTCTTAAATCATCGTTTGATACTTGATTGGAATTAAGGCCAGAATTAGCAAGGCCACTTATTAAAGTATGTAATTTTTTTTGAATTAATTCCATTCTTTTTTCTTTAAAAAGGATAAAATATTCGGTATCAACAACATTGTATTCAGCACTCATAAACATATTTGCTTTATTAATATCTTCCATGATTAGTTTTTTGCCAATTGGACTATCAGTATTATTGTAAAGTATTTGTAAATTGGATAAATAAAGGCCAATATCAACAGGTCGATCAGCAATGATTAACCAAAATTCAAAGTTAATAGAATTATAAAAGTTTCTTAAATTACCAATAATAGCATTTTGCAATCCTTGATCAACAATAAAGATATTCCGAGGATGAACTTTTACACCTGTTACATATTCGCCATTATCTAGTTGAATCATTCCGTTTAATATTTGCTTAACTGGTATCCAGTCTTCAGTATATGGAGAACTATTCTTCGCCATAACAACACCATCCTTTCCAATAATACTTTCTTCTTTCACTAAAATAAGTATAGACATTAATAATAAATTGTAAAACATTATGATAATAAGGAACAGGCATTACTAGTAAGCCGGTTATAAGAGCAGGACATAAGATTAAAATCATTATTCCTATATTAGCACTTTGAACTATTAATAATAATATTAAAGATAAGCCTGCGCCAAAACCAAATAAAATTAAATCAATGGGAGTAAAAAAACCTAGTATTAATTGGGATTTTTTGGAGTTGGCTGGGATTAAATAATTATTCACACTATTTACCTCCTAGTTTACTAATTAATTATAACATATTTATTTTTAAAGGGGTAGTACCTTAAATTGCTTTTAATTATGGAAATCGTTTTAATTCATCAATTGTTAAGCGAGTATTAATCTCTGTAGTTCTTATATCAATATAATCTTTTAAAACTTTCATTTTTTCGCCAGCATTTAAGCTACTAGAATTGTCAATTGCATAAATTGATGATTTTTGGATTGCTAATAAATAAGAATATTCTTTTAGTAGACTATTTATTATTTTAATACAACTATGAATATATGCTAAATAGACATTATCTGTTTCAGTAACTGCAATACTAACTATTTTATTTTTTAATTCTTTTAATTTTTCATGGTATATTCTTGCTAACTCCGCACTTTGATGAGCTCGTTCTTCAGCAGATAAATTCCTGCTTCTTAATAATGATTCACTAATTGTTTTTAATAAACTAATGGGCATTTTCTCGCCATTATAGTCTATTAGTAATCTTTGATCTTCACTGCCAAGTTCAGCAATGTATTCTTCTATTTTGCTATTAGTTAAAGAAAACTGATCTTGAAAACTTTGATATACATTTAACTCCTTTTTGTCATCAGTTACGCTACTATGTGTCCAATTTTTTAATTTCTGTAATCTAAACATTATTTATTGTTCCCACCTTTTTGACTAGCAGCTTTTCTTCTTTCTTGTTCAAGTTTTATATTTTCTTGAATTTTAGATGATTGACTCTCTAAGTAGTCAGCAAGTTTAGACACATTTTCGGTAGTTAGTGTACCACCATCAATTTTATCATTTTTAAAGTTTTGAACCCCATCTAAAGCTTGATTAAGCGTAAACTTTTTCTGAACAATTTCATATGCTGATTTAGTTTGATCCAAGGCAACCATTGCTTCATTCAATATTCCCTTAGATGCTGAAGAAGAAAATGCTTCGTCAAAACTTTTCGCTTTAGAACGATCCACAGCTACTTCAGCAAGTTTCTTGCCAATTGTTTTAATTTTTTGGTTCAGTTTACTCTCTAGCGCTGCAGCAATTTTTGCATCTTCTACATCTCCAGAACTTTTTAAAGACTGAATCATAGCTTCCATTTCACTTAAAGTTGTATCTTTAGTTATTTGAGCTCTTGCAACTTTTCTCTTCGCCATTATTGCATTTCCATCTTTGTCTTTTATTCCACTATCAACCTCTACTTCTCTCTCACCTAATTTAACATCTTCTCCGAAGTTGAATAAATATTTTTTTTCTTTGATAAAACCTTCAGACGTAGATTTAACTGCTTTAGCATCTTTTACAAACGCATCGACTTGTTCTAACAATTTTTGTTGCGCTTCAAAACTTCCACTTAACCATCCTTGAATGTCTGCATGAGTATCTCTACCTTTTTGTTTATAATATTCTTTCATTCCTTTAAATCCTCCACCAGCTGCATCAACTTGGGCAGTATGATTTAAAGTGTTTGTAGCTGATTTACCAGCTGACTTTGGAATATCACTAAATTTTTCTGTTTTACTACCATGCCATAATCCTCTAGTCATGCCGCCGCCTAAAGAACTAAGTGCCCTTGCAGTTCTTCTGCCTCTTCCCATTTCAGGATGTTCAGTTTTATCTGTAACAGCTCTTCTTATTGCAGCCGTAGCTCCACCACCAACGGCAGTTCCAAGCATTCCTACTCCTCTAATAATAGATTTTCCATATTTTCCACTGTCAAGACCAGTTATATCTTTTAATATTTTAGGTGCTTCACGGATAAATAATATTATTCCTATTATGACAAATAATTGGGCAAATAGTACTACGGTCCAACTATCACTTCCTGAAACAAATGGAGCAAATATATTGGTAAAGTTTTGAGTAACTATTTTTATTAATAGTACTGCAAAAAATAATATTGCTAATCTTACAAACACTTCAACATATGTTGATATTGTAGCTTTAAGCCAATCAGAAAAAACTTTTTTACCATCATCGTTTGGCATTAATCTTGATAAGATTGGTAATGGGGCAATCATTTGAAATATAGCTAGCTTTATTGTTCTTAAGGCTACATCTATACAATATGATAAAAGTATTATAAATACAAATACACCAGCTATAGTGGATATAATGTAGTAATAAGTTACATCACCATCCACAATGTTATCTGCTAAATCAGAAATTGATAATAACGAACCATTTACAACCGCTGATTCCCAAAATTCATCAAATGTTCCTTCTCCGGATATTCCGTAGGCCTCAAAAGCAAAATTAATATTAGAACAATCATATCCCGTAGTAGATGTTTCATCTACTGTACAATTAGAATAGTTAGGATGTAAAAAAGCTAATAATACATTGGAGGCTATTTCCATACCACCTTGCTCAATTATCTGATCTGAAGACATTTCAGATCCATCTTGATTAACAGTGTTTGATGTTCCTAAAACGAGTTTACCAATAGTATTATTAACTAATACGGCTCTTTGAAATTCCATAGCAAAGTTAAAGACTGATGGAACTAGGGCTATAAGAGTAATAGATATGATGACTTCTTTAATAATATTTACAGGAGATTTTTTGCCCTTTAAATCTTCATCAGGGTTGGCTAAACTTCTAAGTAGTGAGTATGCCAAAAGAAATAGAACGATTACACCTATGATGACATATATTCTATTTATTAATGCATCTATTTCAAAAGTATCTTCTAAGATATTAATTTGACATAAAACTAAGATTATTTGATAAACCCAGTTTATTAGAGAATAGACAATCGAATCTAAAAATAGTAGTATGCCGACAAGAAACTCTAATAACTCTTCAACGATAAATCCTAAAGGATTCCAGGCTATAAACATGTTTTGTACCTCCTATTCTTTTAACTTATTCCACAGGTTGGATCAGTTGAAATTATTCCTAGTAAGTCAAGAATAAAATTAACTAGTTCCGGTAAGAAAAAGATTATAACAACAATAATAAATCTTTTTACAACTTTCTTAATTACTTTATCTTTTAAATCATCAGTTTTCGTAGACATAGTTTTAATGACATCAACCGTTGTTAAAACTAGCAACAATACAATTGCGGCATATTTCATGAGTTGAAAAACAAAGTTTAAGTAATACGCGGGATCATTATGATCGGTTATGACGCCAAGATAACTCTCACAGCTTGTATCTGTATAAAAGTCAAGATTGGCACTGCTAGCAACACCAAGTTTTTCAAACCCGGCTTGCACATTTTCTACTACAGCATTTACATCATTGTCCCAATTAGCAACAATTTCATCATACTCCTCTTGTGTTATGACACCGGCGGCAAGGTCTTCTTCAGCATTAGCTAAAGCTTCATCACGGGCCTCGTTATAAGCACTTTGCAACTCTTCTACTTCTGTCAAATAAGCATAAGCAGCTGAATTTATTATAAATGGAGGCACGTCATAACCGTATAAAAAATTAGTTTGAAAATCATTTATAACTTTTTCTTCCATATTTGTTTCGGGATCAAATTCACCACTTGAAATTTCATTTATTATATCGCTAAATATATTATCTCTATAATTTCTAATTTGATCTTCAAAATCATAGTTTTTTTCCTGAGAAATAAATGAATTACCTTTGCCAAAAGTAGTTCCAAAACCACTATTATCTTCAGAACAAGCAACGCCGTCCATATCAAAACAAAGTTCGTTATTACCGTTAAAACTATTCATATCTAAATAGCCGTTAGCCGGGCATACAAACGTGTCTATTGATGGGCTTTGGCCATATCCACCATAAATGTTGTTATCATCGTTTGAAAATATATATCTTAGTGTTCCCGGGCCTTTTTCATACGTAGAGGGCTCGGTATGAGTTGTTTGCCATTTAACTTTAAATTCGTTTGTTCCTAACATATAATATATGGTTATATCTCTATAACTAGTTGGTTGTTGGTATCCAGTTGCGTGTGATCCTGATGCTTTATAGGAATTGACATAGTTACAGACAACTATACAAGTGTTGTTAGCAACGCAATCATCATCAATTATTGCTTCGCCATGTGACATTCCAAGAAAAAGTAAAAATAAAGCGAACGTTAAATATCTTATTGCTTTTAAATTCATCATTCCACCAACCTTCGGCAACTATCATCTGTTGGTTCTAACATACAATGGGTACAAGTTGTAAAGGTACCATCATATAAATCTTCACCACCAATTAATTCAACAACAACATCAATCATAGAAGGAATAAAAAATATTAAAACACCTGCTATGACGCGCATAGCTAAAGTTTTAGCTGATTTTTTTATCTCATCATCTTTGTTGGCAACAACAGCTTTACCAAAATCAATACTACCTAAAACAATTAAGATTAAAGGAGCAGCAATTTTTAAGAAATAAAGAACCCAGCCGATGGTGGTAAATACACCTTGGGCTGTTCCTGTACAAAAGGTATCTAAGGTAAATTCGGGTCCATCATCATCTTCATTTCGGCCGGCGCCACTATCACCATCAGCACCACCGCCACCACCAGTACCACTTGCTGCTAAACTAAAAGCTGTACATCTTGAATATAAATAATTGTTTGAACCTTCAGCAACGCTGTTTGCTTCACAACTGACATTTTGACCAATATTATATATTTCCCAAGAAAGATTAGAACTTAAAACGTTCCAATCAACAGTTATAGAAGGAACAAGAGAACAATTAACATTACCATCATCATCTAAAAAATCTTGGACTTCTAAAGTATTGGTAGTACTTTCACTAGCATTTATAACTTGACCATTAACAACATTTTTATAAGTGGCGTTTACCCCGGAAAAAGAACAATCTAGGGAATTTGAAGTTACATTACAAGTATAAGTAAAGGGTTGATTATCTGATGTGTAATTATATGTACATGTTTCAGCAGAAACTTTATTTAACGCTACAAAACAAATAACAAAAGCAAATAATAGGTATTTAATGCTTTTCATAAACTCCTCCTAAACATCTTAATTCATTGTCATAACTGTTTTAATTATATCATTGTTTTACATAAAAAGAAAGATTTTTTGTTGATTATTGGGGAATTTGGAGTATATAATATAATAAGGTTTGAGGTGAAGTAGATGAAAAAAGAAATAAGTGAGTATAAGAAAGTACATTTAATTGGCATTGGAGGAGCTAGTATGCATGCGATTGCGGCCATGCTAAAACACGATGGTATACAGGTTAGTGGTAGTGATATGCAAGAATCCGATAATACAAGATACTTAGAGAAAATAGGAATTAATGTTTTTATTGTGTATAATAAAGAATTGGTTAAAGATGTTGACTTAGTTATTTATTCGGCAGCGATCGATAAAACTGATGAAGAACTTTCATATGCTTTAAGCCTAGGTATTGAATGTGTGGATAGAGCTTGTTTTTTGGGGGAATATACGAAACAATATGAAAACTTGATTTGTATAAGTGGAACCCATGGGAAGAGTACAACGACAAGTATGATTGCTTCTATTTTTTTGGAAGCTAAAAAAGAGCCAACAATAAACATTGGGGCTTCTTTAAAAAAAATAAATGGTAATTATTATATTGGGGATAAAAAATATTTTATTTTAGAAGCTTGTGAATATGTGGATTCTTTTTTGCATTTTAAACCTAAAAGTGAGGTAATATTAAATATTGATGATGATCATTTGGATTATTTTAAATCAATCGATAATATTAAGAAGTCATTCCAAAAATATGTGGATTTACTACCAAAGGATGGCTGTTTGGTTTTAAATAATGATGATGAATTAGTTAGAGAATTAGTTCCTCGTTTAGAAACGGTAATAACTTATGGAATTACAAATAAGGCTATACTGATGGCTAAAAATATTAGTTATGCAAAGATGGGATTTCCTACTTTTGATGTTTATTACAAGAATGAATATTATGATACTATTACTTTGGGAGTTTTAGGACAGCATAATATTTTAAATGCTTTAGCTAGTATTGCTATTAGTATTAATTATGGAATAGATAAGGCTTATGTTAAAAAAGCTTTAAAAGAATTTAAAGGAGTGGGAAGAAGATTTGAATATCTTGGCGAATATAAAAAGGCTCATATATTTGATGATTTTGCCCATCATCCAACAGAGATTCTATCTACTTATCAATCGAGTAAGTTAATTTCTCATAACGAGGTTTGGGCGGTGTTTCAATCACATACCTATAGCAGAACTTATGAACATTTAGAAGAATTTGCATCAGTATTAAGCAAGTTTGATCATGTTATTATATGTGATATATATCCAGCACGTGAAAAAAATGTTTGGAATGTTAAAGAAGATACTTTGGTTAAACTTATAAGTAAGAAAAATCCCAATGTTGAACATATTCCTACTTATGATAAAATAGCTGAATATTTAAAAGATAAAGTAAAAGAAAATGATTTGATTTTAACGATTGGGGCGGGACCAGTTAATAGCGTAGCAAAAATACTTTTGGAAGAAAAAGCCTAATTTGTTTAATATCATTGTTAATTTGCGGCCCACTGGGCCTCTTTTTTTCGTTTGTTATTTTCATTTTTATATCTAGCATATTTGTCTTTACCTTGAGCTTCAACTACTAGTTTACCGATAAGTTGTTACAGTATTTTTTTTAGTTTATTTTGCTTGTTTAAATATGGGATTTTCTCTTGCATATTTGCTCCATTTCCTGTTAACATATAACACATAAAAATAAGCATGTAAATACTTAAAGGATTGAATGGGCACAAATTCAAATATATACGACAAAATCTTTTAAAATTTGGGTTAAAAAAATGCTAGAAAATTATTTATCTATTTTCTAACATTCCTTTATTTTTTAATTCGTTTTTATAAGTATCTAAAATATTTAAAAATTCTTCTTCTGTTTTAGATTTACATATTAGTTCTTTATAATATTTGGCTTCAGGCATAGATTTTAAATAGGCTAAAGCATGGGTTCTTATTTCTAGTAAAGCCAGTTTTTCATTTTTATCTTCTTTTAATAGTTGATAATGATATTTTATCATGTTTATTTTTTCTTCATAAGTTGGCGATAAAGTTGATTTTCCTTTTAGAATATATTTTTGGCATTCTCTAAAAAGCCAAGGATTACCTATGGCAGCTCGGCCAATCATTACAGCATCACACCCGGTTTTCTTTAACATTTCTAAGGCCTTTTCTTTACTATCAACATCACCATTTCCTATGACGGGAATGGAAACATTTTCTTTTACCTTTTTGATTATATCCCAATTAGCTTTGCCACTATAGCCTTGATTTCTTGTTCGAGCATGAATAGAAATGGCACTAGCACCGGCTTCTTCACATACTTTAGCAACTTCTAAAGCATTAATGTTTTCTTCATCCCAACCACTGCGAATTTTGACAGTGACAGGAACGGAAACGGCATTTACAACGGCTAAAACAATTTTTTTAATATTCTCAGGATCTTTTAAAAGTGCACTTCCGGCTTGAGCTTTTAAAGCTACTTTAGGGACGGGACACCCCATATTGATATCGATTATGGGTACTTTGAAAGTTTTAGTTAAGATTTGAGCAGCTTGGGCCATTACTTCAGGATTGGAACCAAATATTTGAATGGCAAAAGGAATATTTAAGTCATCAATATTATTTAACATTGCTAAAGTTTTTTGGTTATCTCTTATAATAGCTTCGGAACTTATTAATTCAGTGATAGCATAACCAACACCCATTTGTTCACATATTTTGATATAAGCATGATTAGTTATGCCAGCGATGGGAGCTAAAACAAGAGGACTTGGAATTAAAACATCTTTGATGAAAAAACTATTTTTCAATTATGACCTCATCTCCGGTGTTTAGTAAGAAAGCGTTCGCATCATCTCGATCAAGATGGATTTCAAAAAAACCATTTTTAGTTACTTTAACAAAGGCATCCATGACGCCACCTTTATCATTATCTACGATTAAATGAACTATATCTTCATGTTTTAATCCTAATTCTTCAGCTTTTTTAGCATTCATGTGAACGTGTCTTTCAGCTTGAATGCAAGCATCTTTTAAAGTTACTTCTCCTTTGGGACCAATAATCGTAATTGTCTCACTGTCTTCTAAGTCGCCACTTTGTCTTACAGGAGGATTTAGGCCTAAGGTGTAGGCATCAGAACGGGATATCTCAACTTGATTATAAGCTCTTAAAGGACCAATTAACCGAACATTAGGAATTTCAGCTTTAGCTGTTTTTAAAGTTACGGTTTGAAAAGCAGCAAACTCACCAATTTGGTTTAATGGCCTTTTGATAGATAGGGGTTCAGCAAATAATTTATCATATATTTCTTGCGTTAAATGAACATGCCGATTGCTAATCGCTACTTTACCAATTATTTTTTCTTCCATTATTATCACTCTTTTCTATTTATTATTTTACCATTTTTTGCAAGAAAAAAGAAGATTATTTTAAATTCTTCTTAATTTCATCAATAACATCTAATTCATTAAAGTAATATTTTACCCCTTTAATATCTTGATACTCTTCATGACCTTTGCCAACTAGTAAAATTAAGTCGCCTTCTATGGCATTTTCACACGCATATTTAATGGCATCAGCACGATTTGGTATTTCTATGTACTTGGCCCCTACTTTATCTAAACCTACTTTTATGTCTTTGTTAATACTAGATATTTCTTCGAATCTTGGATTGTCTTCGGTAATAATACATAAATCAGAGGCCCCACCAATAATTTCACCAAGATTATATCTTCTTTCTTTGGGACGGTTTCCGCCTCCCCCAAAAACGCTAACTAATCTTTTGGGTTTATAATCTCGGAGTGTTTTAACGAGGTTTTTCATGCCATCTTCCGTATGAGCATAATCAATTAAAACTTTGAATTTTTTAGTTACTAAAGCTATTTCCATCCGTCCTCTTACCTTAACTGTAAGTAAGGCTTCTTTAGCCTGGGATATATCTACTCCTAGTTTGAGGCATACAAGTAGAGCACATAAAGAGTTGTATACATTAAATTCGCCAGGAATGCAAGTTCTAAATGTATCATTTATTAAACCTTTGGTGGTAAACTCGGAACCAAAAAAATCACTATCATTAATTAACTTAATATCTGTTACTTTTAAATTAGCTTCATCATCAATAGCATAAGTTGTTATTGGTACTTCTACCCCATTTAGAACTTCTTTTAAATATAAAGAATCATTATTGCTGATTACTTCTTTGCTATTTAAAAATAATTTGTTTTTGCAAGCGACATATTCTTCTTGACTCTCATGTTCCCCTGGACCAATGTGATCAGTGGTAACGTTGGTAAGAATGCCTAAATCAAAAGTAATTCCAGCTAGTCTATTTAATTTGAAAGCTTGACTGGATGCTTCCATTACGACATGCGTAATACCATGATCTAACATTTCCCGAAAATATTTGTGGGTTTCATATGATTCGGGAGTGGTATTATCGGTGTGTATTATTTGATCATTATACTTTATACCAATACTACCAATTAAGCCGCATTTTATGCCGCTTTTAAGTAGTATTTCTCTAATCATATGAGTAGTTGTTGTTTTACCAGTTGTTCCAGTTACGCCGATGATGGTTAACTTGGTGGCGGGATTATCAAAGTAATTAGCAGACATATAAGCAAGAGCAATTCTTGAATCATCAACTTTAATTACAGTTACGTCGCCAATGATATTTAGAATTTTAGATACAATAATTACTTTGGCTCCTCTTGATATTGCTTCAGGAATGTATTCATGTCCATCAGTTGTATAACCTTTTAAGGCAATATATATATCGTTTTTTTCGACTTTTCGTGAGTCATATTTAATATCATTAATTTCTAAGTCGTCTGTCCCTGCTAAAACAGTATAGCTAACGCCATTTAAAACATCTTTTAATTTTTTCATTTTTCTCCTCCTATAATATGGGATACATCTATCTCACTTTCAAAAACAAAATTACTTGGGCCTTTCATGTATAATTCGTCATTATCGGCATATTCTATTTCGATGATGCCGCCAATTTGTTCAACTTTGCATATTCTATCCGTAAGTCCTAGAGTACTTGCTATAACAACGGCAGTGGCACACCCGGTTCCACAACCAATCGTCTCGCCAGTTCCCCTTTCCCATTCTCTTATTTTGATATAATTTTTGTTTACAATCTCTGCAAAAGTGACATTCGTTCTATTTGGAAATACTTCCCTATTATTTTCAATCGCTGGTCCAAAACTCGCTACATCAAAATTCATAACGTCATCTATAAATAAAACCGTATGGGGGTTTCCCCATGATAGACTACTTAATTTGAAGGTTTTATCTAAAATTTTTACATCTTCCATAATAAATTTATCTTTACTTGTATTTACAGGAATTTGTTTAGCAGCAAAGATGGGTTTAGAAATATTGGCACGAATATTGGTTACCACACCATTTTCGACCGTTAAATCAAGATTTTTGATCCCACCTAAAGTTTCAATGGTAAGATGGGTTTTAGCTGTTAGTTTATGGTCATATACATATTTTCCAACACTACGAATGGCATTCCCACAAATTTCAGCTTCCGTTCCATCAGGATTAAAGATACGCATTCTAAAATCAGCTACTTCACTTGGACAAATAAGCACCATGCCATCACTGCCTATGCCAAAATGATGGTCTGATACAAATCTTGCTAGTTCGTTTAAATTGTCTAATTTTTGATTGATGGCATCAATATAAACATAGTCATTACCATAAGCTTGCATTTTTGTAAATCGCATCATGATATCACCTTATTCTAAAGCTTCTTTAATATCAGCGATTAAGTCATCCACATTTTCAATTCCAACTGATAATCTTAGTAGCGTATCAGTAATACCAAGTTTTTCTCTAGTCTCTTTTGATACTTCCGTATGGGTTCTAGTGGCGGGGTGTGTAACTAAGCTTTCTACTCCCCCTAGACTTTCCGCGAATAAAATTAAGTTTATTTTTTCTAAAAAATTATTTACGGTATCCATATCCCCTAAATCAAATGATATCATTCCACCAAAGCCTTTACTCTGCTTTAGCGTAATATCATACTCTGGATGATCAGGAAATCCCACATAATATACTTTTTTAACCTTGGGGTGACTCCGTAAGAACTCAGCGATTTTTTTAGCATTTTCATTGTGGCGATCCATACGGACAGCAAGCGTTTTAAGGCCTCTTAGGGCTAGCCATGAATCCATTGGGGCTAAACACGCACCATAAATAGCCATTTGAAGATTTAAATAATTGGCTTGTTCTTTGGTTTTAACTACGACAACACCTGCTAGGACATCATTGTGGCCAGCAATATATTTAGTAGCACTATAAACAACAATATCAGCACCTAAATCTAAAGGCTTTTGGAAGTAACTTGTTAAGAAGGTGTTATCCACAACTACCGTAATTCCTTTAGAATGAGCAAACTTACAAATTTCCTCGATATTCGCTACTTTCATCATGGGATTAGTTGGGGTTTCAATAAACATCATTTTGGTATTTGGTTTCGTATTTTTCTTTACCTCTTCTAAGTTAGTGAAATCTACTTGGTTATATTCCACATTATTATATTTTAATACTTCATCACATGCTCTTACGGTTCCACCATAAACATCATCTGATACTAAAATGTGTTCTTTGGGTTTTAACATGGTTAAGACAAGAGAAGTTGCCGCCATACCACTTGATACTGCAAAAGCTCGATATCCATGGTCTAACATCGCCATTGTTCGTTCAAATTCTTCCCTTGTTGGATTAATAATACGAC
>CALVHY010000008.1 GCA_944329205.1 uncultured Bacilli bacterium
GCACTAAGCCCTTCTCTAACATCACTTCCATCAAAAGCTGCATCTTTTCCTTTAATGAGATTATTCGCCTTCACATAATCATTAAATGCTTTGGTAATACCTGTTTTAAACCCAACTTCATGAGTACCACCATCAACCGTTTTTACATTATTAACGAAAGATATAATATTTTCATTATATGTATCAGTATACTGCATCGCTACATCAACTTCAATACCACTTTTTGTTCCACTAAAATTAAGTACTTTATTAAGGGTCGTTTTCCCTTCATTCATAAAATTAACAAAGTCCACTAACCCACTTTCATAATGAAATTTTGTTTCTTTCTTCCCATCTTCATCAATAACTTCAATGGTTACACCTGGTATTAAAAAGGCACTTTCCTGCATTCTTTCTACAATGGTTGTATAAGAAAAACTACAGTTTTTAAATATTTCGTAATCAGGTTTAAATGTTACCACCGTACCCGTTTTATTTGATTTACCAATCGTTTTTAAAGGACTATCGACAACACCCCCATCCTTAAAACGAATATTACAGATAACTCCATCCCGGTAAATCAAAACATCCATGCTTTTTGATAGTGCATTAACAACACTCGCCCCAACGCCGTGAAGACCACCACTTACTTTATAGTTTCCTTCTTCAAATTTACCACCGGCATGCAAAATCGTATATATTACCTCAGGAGTAGATTTGCCTGATTCATGCATACCAATTGGCACCCCCCGACCATTATCCGCGATCGTAATGGATCCATCTTTATGTAAAACAATTTTAATATAATTACCATAACCATTAATAATCTCATCTATTGAATTATCAACAATTTCCCATACTAAATGATGAAGTCCTCTCTTATCAGTACTTCCAATATACATACCAGCTCTTTTACGAACTGCTTCAAGTCCTTCTAATATTTTAATCGATGATGCATCATACTTCTTTGCCATTTTTATTCACCCTACCATCCATTATAGCAAAGAAATAAAAAAATGTAAAATATCTTAACAATTATTTTACACTTGCAACTATCATTAACCTAATATATAATTAAACATGTGATAAATATGAAAAAAGAGCGCAAAACTATTTTAATAGGCACACTCACCATTATATTATTGTTAATATGTGCATTTATTATTTTTTATTTAGTTTATAATCAAACTAGCGATATTAAAAACAATATAAATCAATCAACCGAAAATAAGGAAAGTGAAAACCAAACAATCCCCGATCAATCCAATTCTAAACTAGACGAAAGCGAAAAATATATTACTATTTATCTTTTTCGGGGAAATAACTGTCCCCATTGTGAACGCGCTATCGAATTTTTTCGCACCCTAAATTATCCTTACTTAAAAGTTGTAGCTTACGAAATATGGAATAATGGCGAAAACTTCAAATTGATGAGTGAAGTATCAAAAGAACTAGAAATTGCTGTATCAAGATCTGTTCCTCTTATTATAATCGGAAATGACTATTACTTAAGAGGGTATAATAATGGTAGAAATGAAGAAATAAAAGCAGAAATAGAAAAATCTTATCAGAATACTAACTACAAAGACATTGTAAAAAAAGTCTTAGAAGATAATTCCTTTAACGTAACCAGCGAAATAATTATTTAATTTCTTTTATTATCACTAACAATTTCCATATCCACACTTAATTGCTTAATCCGCTCAATAATTCTCCTTGCTTTTACTTTATCTAAACTATTTTTAGCTAAAGACAAATGATATTCTAACTCCTCTAAAGTTAAATTAGAAGTAAAAAAGGTCACCAAATGATTATTCATTCTATTTTGTAAAATAGTTCCCAACACTTCATCTCTTCCCCATTCACTTACTTGTTCCGCCCCAATATCATCTAAAAGTAAAACTGGCACTGTCGAATACTTTTCCATCTTTCCATTATAGCTATCCCAATCTTCTCTTAAATCCTTTAATACATCAGGAAAATACAAAGCTACAAAATCTACTTTTTTATTCAAATTAAGTTCATTTAATAGCGCATAAATAAGAAAACTTTTCCCACACCCAAAAGAACCATGTAAATAAAGACCTTTCATATCTTTATAATTATCATATTCATCATAAAACTTTTTTAGCCATTTAATGACCTCTACCCGTTTTTTATCTTTAACATCAATTTCTTTAAAACGCGCATTAATAAGTTCCTTGCTAGCTGTTTTTTTTAAGGCAAGCAGCCGATCATTTTCTTTTTTAAACTTACAAGGAACATAAACCATATCAATAATCTTCCCCTCCACTTGAGGATACAAATAATGCCCCTTAACTTTATTTTTACAATCATAAAGCCCTTTACAATTAGCACAATTTTTAAGTTCTAAAGTGCTATCTTCTAAAGAAGAGTTATAAACCATCCCCACTTCCTCATTAATATGTAATTTATTAACCAATTCTAAAAACATCTCATCTTTTAAATTATTCCGATAATTCAAAACTAGTTCTTTTTTTAATTCTTGTACTTGATTCTTATTATTTAAACTTTCCATAACATCACCTAAATCTTCAATAATTCTTCTAATTCTTTTGCTTCTTCAGCGCTCACTTCATCTCTTTCCAACTTTTTATCAAACCATACAGGTACACTTGCTTCCCTAAGAGCTTTACCACTTGTTTTGCTTGTATTCTTCATCATTTTCTTATGTTCTTTTTCAGCTAAATCCATTGCTTCTTTAGCAGTTTTAACTCCCGCTCGCTTCCACTGCCCAGCCACGGTTTCGACATAGTTTGAGGAAAGCTTATTATTATTCTTCTTTAAAACATAATCAATTAAAACATTGACAACTGCTGGATTAAGTTCCAAATCAATTAAAAGCATTTCAAGTAATTTTAAATCTCTGCTAGTGGGATTAGATCCATGATATTTGCTTTTTAAAAAATCATAAGGACTTGTATTTTCAAATACACCAATAATTCGCCCTTTCTTTGAGGTATCTCCTGCTGGAGTTTTTAAATATTCCGGTTGCACCCGATATACCAAAGTTGGTAAATTCCCGTGATTAAACTGATAATACTTCCGAGCATTTTTCCGCAAAGTATCCTTATCTATTCCTCCCTTTTCATTTAAACTAGCCCTAATTAATTCAACCATTTTTAAAGAATCTAAATCATAAATAAATGAAAGGTTAACAATCAATTCCCTAGTTTTTTTATTTATGGCTTTTTCATTAAGTATTCCTTTGGGAATACTACTAAAAATCAAATCAAAATCAATATCACTTTCGATATTTAAAGGTAAGGTCTCTCTACTTCTAGCTTCTACAACCCTCATGCTTGTTGATTCAAAAGTTTCATTCATCGGTTTCGTAATATCCACATAATCTTTTAAATCCACATTAACTTTCCGATACATTTTTTTAAGATAATTATACTCTTCTTCCCCAATATTATTATATAACACAATATTAAGAATCGGATTATTAAAAAATTCTGCTGCCGCCAAAGGGGAATAAAGTTCATAAACATAGGAATTAATTTCCCCTTCTTTAAAATATGTTTTCATAAGTCCAACCGCTTCTAGTGCTTCTCTAGCTTGCTTAATTCCTTCTAAACTACATTTTAAAATACTCATCAAGTGATGATGGGTAAAATCTCGACTCATTAACTCTAATCTATCTAAATCACTCCAAAAAGTAAGATATAAACTTACAGCTCCAAAGCCAATAATAGGTTCATATAAATTAATTAAATTTTTCTTATCAATTTCCGTTAAGATCGTTTTATTAATAACTACATATTGATCAGCCGGTAAAAGTGTAACTAACTTCATATGAACCACCCCAATCGTAAAATCTATAAAAATTATAGCATAGTTCTTCAAAAAAAAGTAGATCCAAATCTACTAATTTTAAAACTTAATTACTTCTTCAATATAACTTTTAAGTTCCCTAATAGGCAAGATAATTTGTTCCATAGTATCTCTATTTCTCACCGTTACCGTATCATTATTAATAGTCTCATCATCTACCGTAATACATAGTGGCGTTCCCACAGCATCACTTCTGCGATATCTTTTCCCAATCGAACCACTCATATCAATCGAAGCCATAAAATATTTTGCTAAATCTCCATATAAGTCCATTGCTTTATCACCATGAACCTTTTTAATTAAAGGTAAAATAGTCACTTTTATCGGAGCCAAAGCAGGATGAATTTTTAAAACTTCCCGCTCTTCATTATTCTCTAATATTTCTTTCGTATAAGCATCAACCAAGATAGCATAAAATAATCGGTCAAGTCCAACACTAGGCTCAATAACATAAGGCAAGTACTTTTCATTTGTATCAGGATCCAAATATCTTAAATCTACTTTGGCATGTTCCATATGTACACCAAGATCATAATCACTTCGATCAGCAATACCCCATAATTCTCCCCAACCCATGGGAAATTTATATTCAATATCAGTAGTAGCTTTACTATAAAACGATAATTCTTCTTTAGCATGATCTCTAAATCTTAAGTTATCTTTATCTAATCCTAATGTTTTCAAAAAATCAAAACAGAAATTTTTCCAATAACCAAACCAATCTAAATCATCTCCCGGCTTACAGAAAAATTCAAGTTCCATTTGTTCAAATTCCCTTGTTCGAAAAATAAAATTTCCTGGCGTTATTTCATTCCGAAAACTTTTACCCGTTTGGCAAATCCCAAAAGGCAACTTACTTCTCATACTTCTTGAAACATTTAAAAAATTAACAAATATTCCTTGCGCCGTCTCTCCCCTTAAATAAACTTTTGATTTCGTATCTTCCGTAACACCTTGATGAGTTTCAAATAACAAATTAAATTTACGAATTCTAGTAAAATCTTGTTTTCCACACTTTGGACATTTTATTTCATGCGCAATCAAATAATTTTCTATTTCTTCATTACTCCATCCATCTCCCGTAATTTTCCCTTTAGAATCTTCCTCAATTAATTTATCGGCTCTAAATCTTGCTTTACATGCCTTACAATCAACTAAAGGATCATTAAAGTTCGTAACATGGCCACTGGCTACCCATACCTCTGGATTCATAAGTATAGCACTATCTAAACCATAATTATACGGATTTTCCTGAACAAATTTTTTCCACCAAGCTTGTCTAATATTTTCTTTTAATTCTCTTCCTAGTGGCCCATAATCCCAAGTATTAGCTAAACCTCCATAAATTTCACTACCTTGAAAGACAAACCCATATTGTTTACAATAATTAACTATTTCTTCTTGTGTAATTTTTTGCATTTAATCACCTTCTTATTAAACTAAAAAAATTATATAATATATTTTATCATTTAGCAATAAATAATTACCTAATTACCGTGAAAAATAAAAATCATCCTGAAATTTTTCAAACATAAAAGCTAGTCTCCCCATTAATTCTTTTACATAGTTATTTTCTTCTTCACTATTATATATTTTATTAAAATCATCCTTTATCAAAAACAAATCATTTTCATTACATAAAGCTAATCTTGCCAAAATATTGATTATTTGTATAACTACTAAAGCTCTTTGATTATAAGTATTATTAAAATCAAAATTAATTAAAGCAAGATATTTTATTGCATCTAAACTTTCCCCCACCAAAACTGCTTGATCAATAAATCTAGTGCTTGGCAAATCAACATAATCTTCTCGTTGATTAAGTTTTATCTTTTTATTATTACTTGGATTTAAAAAATCATTTTCTAAATAATAATCAATACTAATAAGATTATATTTATATTCAATTAATATTTTCCGAATATTTTCAAAATAAGCATCACTTATCATCGTATCCAAAAACTTCATAATAATTTTATGGATATCATAATACAATATATGCGCATATTTAATTCCATCATCACCACTAATAGCCTCCAGCAAATAGACAATCCTATTAATTGAAGTTGAAACTATAATTTGACCCTGCAAATATTTTTTTATTGCCCATTTCATATCTTGGGAAAAACTACCCAAAATTTTGATTTCTTGATAATTTAAATTTTGAATAATCTTTTTTAATACTTGCTTAGATACATCTGCACCAATGCCATTACTTTCAAACTTTGCTAAAAAGCTATAACATTTTGTAATGGTTTCTTCTGTATTTAATAAATCAGTTAGTAAATTCATAAACTCCCCCCATTATGAAAAAGAAAGCATTACTCTTCGCTGCTTTCTTTTTCGGCCTCATCAACTTCAACTGTCTTTAAATCTATTTCTTCACCATCTATAGATTCGTTATCATCTTCTAAAAGTTTATCTTCTAAAAATTCTGATGCATCATCTTCCATAAACTCTTTTTCAAGATAAATGTTAATATCACTATATTCTTTAGCACCCGTTCCTGCGGGAATAAGTTTACCAATAATAACATTTTCTTTTAGACCACGTAAGTAATCAACTTTACCACGAATTGCCGCATCAGTTAAAACTCTTGTCGTCTCTTGGAAAGATGCAGCCGATAAGTAGCTATCCGTCTCAAGTGAAGATTTCGTAATACCAAGCATAATTGGCCGTCCCGTTGCCGGAACTCCGCCTCGTAAGATTACCGGTTTATTGCCCTCGGTAAATTCTCTTAAAGAAACAGTCAAACCTTCTACAAAATCAGTATCACCGGCATCAACTACCCGAACTTTATTAATCATTCTCTTAACAATAATTTCAATATGTTTATCGTTAATATCAACACCTTGAAGTTTATATACCGATTGAATTTCTTTTAAAATGTATTCTTGGGCTGTAAGAGGATCGGTAACAGCTAGCAATTCTTTTGGAGCAATAGAGCCTTCGGTTAATTTTTCTCCGGCTAAAACCGTATCTCCAACTTCTACTCTTAATTTAGTATTATAATTAGTTGTATGTTCTCTTACCCCGGCTTCATTTTCCACAACCACTTTATGTTTACCATTTTGTTCTTCAATTAAAACTACTTTACCATTAATTTCACTAATTGTTGCTTTATATTTAGGTGTACGTGCTTCAAATAATTCCTCAACTCTTGGAAGACCTTGAGTAATATCGTCTCCTCCCGCAACACCACCGGTATGGAACGTCCGCATGGTTAATTGTGTACCCGGTTCCCCAATAGATTGGGCCGCCATAATACCAACAGCCTCCCCGGTTTCAACAAGGTTACCTGTAGCAAGATTACGTCCATAACATTTTTGACATACTCCATTTTGGGTACGACAAGTAAGAACGCTTCTAATTTCCACCTTTTTAACTCCAGCTTTAGCAATCTTAGCCGCTATATTTTCTGTAATTAGCTCATCTTTTTGGGCAATTACTTCTTTTGTTTCCGGATTAATTACTTTCTTAGCCGTATATCTGCCTAAAATACGTTCCCCTAAAGATTCAATAACGGAACCATCTTTATCATTTAATAGGTCATATACTTCAACCCCGGCAATTGCTCCACAATCATGCTCTTTTACAATAATATCTTGAGCAACATCAACTAAACGTCTTGTTAAATATCCTGAGTCTGCTGTCCGTAAAGCTGTATCGGCAGATCCTTTTCTCGAACCATGTGTTGATAAGAAGAATTCAGATACATCTAGTCCTTCAATGAAACATGAAGTAATAGGTATTTCAACCGTAGAGCCATCTGGCTTAGCCATTAACCCACGCATACCCGCAAGTTGGGTAAAGTTAGAAATTGATCCCCGCGCATTTGAGTTCATCATCATGAAAATCGGATTATCAAAATCATCTTTAGATATTTCTTGCAATTCTTTTTTAACTTCGTCATTTGCTTCCGTCCAAATTTCAATAACACTATTATAGCGTTCAGCATCAGTAATTAAACCACGTTTAAATTGTTTATTTACTTTTTCTACCTTTTCTTTAGCATGTTCAATAATCTCCGGTTTCTGTTTACTACGAACAATGTCGGCAACAGATACCGTAATACCGGCAACTGTTGAATATTTAAATCCTAAGTCTTTTAATTTATCAAGCATAATAGAAGTTTCGGTTGTTTTATATCTTTTAAATACTTGAGCAATAATCCATTCTAGTGTTTTCTTAACAAAAGGTTTAGGCATTGGGGTTTTTAAAACTTCCTCAGGAATATTAGCCCCCATAGGAATAAAGTATTTACTAGGAGTAATACCTTCAATATTCTCTTTTGTACCTTCATTAATATAAGGAAATGAATCAGGTAAAATATCATTAAATATAATTTTACCAACCGTTGTAACTAGATATTTATCTTGTTGTTCTTCCGTAAATAATTTATATTTAAACGATTTAACCGGAAGCACAATTCTTGTATGCAGAGTTATTTCTTTTCGCTCATAAGCCATTAAAGCTTCATTCGGATTTTTATAAACTTTCGCCTCGTTTTCCTCGCCCGCTTTTTCAATGGTTAAATAACAATTTCCTAAAACCATATCTTGGCTTGGTGTAACAATTGGTTTACCATCTTTAGGATTAAGTATGTTACTAGCAGAAAGCATTAAAATTCTTGCTTCAGCTTTAGCTTCCTCTGAAAGAGGAATATGAACAGCCATTTGATCTCCATCAAAATCGGCATTAAATCCCGTACAAACAAGTGGGTGCAAACGTATAGCTTTGCCACCAACAAGTTTTGGTTCAAAGGCTTGAATACCAAGTCTATGAAGAGTTGGCGCCCGGTTTAAAAGTACTGGATGTTCGGTAATAACATCTTCAACAATATCCCATACGCATTCATCTCTTGCATCAATGAGCTTTTTAGCTCCTTTAATGTTATGAGCAAGTCCAGCTTCAACTAAGCCATGAATAACATGTGGTTTAAACAGTTCAAGAGCCATTTCCTTTGGAATACCACATTGATACATTTTAAGGTTTGGTCCAACTACAATTACACTACGTCCAGAATAGTCTACTCTCTTACCAAGTAAATTTTGACGAAAACGTCCTTGTTTACCTTTAAGCATGCTAGATAAACTCTTTAAAGGACGATTTCCCGCTGCCGTAATGCTTCTACCACGTCTACCATTATCAAACAAACTATCTACTGCTTCTTGAAGCATTCTCTTTTCATTTTGAACGATAATTGTAGGAGCGCCTAATTCCAGTAATTTCCTTAAACGATTATTTCGATTAATAATACGACGATATAAGTCATTTAAGTCACTGGTAGCAAACCTACCTCCATCAAGTTGAATCATTGGTCTAAGTTCTGGGGGAATAACAGGAAGCACATCTAAAACCATCCATTCGGGTTTATTTCCTGATTCTTGGAAAGCTACTAAACAGTCTAACCGTTTTACTAAACGAACGCGTTTTTGTCCAGTTGCTCCTTCAAGTTCACTTCTTAATTCTTCAACTTCTTTATCAATATCAACTCTTTTTAAAAGTTCTTTAATGGCTTCCGCTCCCATTCCAACTTGGAATGTATCGCCATATTTTTCTTTATAAGCTCGATATTCTTTATCAGATAATGTTTGTTTTCTCTCTAAAGGCGCACTGCCTGGTTCAATCACAACGTAACTGACAAAATATAATACTTCCTCTAAATCCCTTGGACTCATATCTAAGACTAGGCCCATTTTCGAAGGAACACCTTTAAAGAACCAAATGTGAGAGCATGGCGCCGCTAATTCAATATGCCCCATTCTCTCTCTTCTAACCCGTGATTTTGTAACTTCTACCCCACAACGATCACAAATAACGTTTTTGTATCTAAGTCTTTTATACTTACCACAAGAACATTCATAATCCTTAGTAGGTCCAAATATTTTTTCGCAGAAAAGTCCTCCCCGTTCAGGTTTTAGTGTACGGTAATTAATTGTCTCTGGCTTTTCCACTTCTCCATAAGACCAACTTCGAATTTTCTCCGGAGAAGCTATTCCTATTTTAATACCTTTAAAATTATTAACATCAATCATTAATTACACCTCTTCCCCATTATCTTCTGCTTGTATTTCTATCTCTTCATCTAATTCGTCTTCAAAATCTTCCAGTTCATCATCTAACTCTTCATCATCTTCATAATCCTCATCAGGCATCTCATCTACATCATTTTTAAGTTCAATTTCGCCATCACGAATACTAGCTTCGGCATCTATTTCTTCAATTTTCAAAGTATCTTCTTTGTCTTCTTCTTCCTCTAAATCTTTAAATTCAAGCACATTATCATCCTTATCAATAATTTGCATATCAAGGCCTAAAGCTTGGAACTCTTTAATTAATACTCTAAATGATTCTGGAACACCTGCTTGATTAACGGTTTTACCTTTAACCAAAGCTTCATATACTTTAACCCGGCCAATAACATCATCAGCTTTAACTGTTAAAATTTCTTGTAAGACATGGGCTGCTCCATAAGCATACAATGCCCAAACTTCCATTTCCCCAAAACGTTGGCCTCCAAATTGTGCTTTACCACCTAGAGGTTGTTGGGTAACTAAAGAATATGGTCCTGTTGCCCGAGCATGTAACTTATCATCAACCATATGGTGTAGTTTTAACATATACATCACACCTACACTAATGCGATGATCAAATGGTTCTCCCGTACGTCCATTATAAAGTACAGTTTTTCCATCAGGTTCCATACCGGCTCTATCCATTTCTTCTCTTATATCTTCCCAAGTTGCACTATCAAATACTGGTGTAGCATAATGAACTCCTTGAATCTTACCAGCCATACCTAAGTGTAACTCCAAGATTTGGCCAATATTCATACGAGATGGAACACCAAGGGGATTAAGCATAACATCAACCGGACGACCATCAGGCATGTAAGGCATATCTTCTTCCGGTAATACAAGAGAAATAACACCTTTATTACCATGACGACCACTCATCTTATCTCCTACTTGAATTTTCCGTTTTTGAATAATGTATACCCGAATAACTTTGGATACCCCAGCAGGAAGTTCATCCGAGTTTTCTTTCGTATAAATCTTAACATCATGAACGATACCCGCTGCACCATGTTCTACTCTAAGAGAAGTATCACGAACTTCTCTAGTTTTCTCACCAAATATCGCATGCAACAACTTCTCTTCACTAGTTAATTCTTGAACCCCTTTTGGAGTTACTTTACCAACTAAAATGTCGCCTTCTTTAACTTCTGTTCCGATTCTTACAATACCATTTGAATCAAGGTTTTTACGAGCTTCCTCACCAACATTTGGAATATCTCTTGTAATCTCTTCAGGTCCAAGTTTGGTATCACGGCAATCAATATCATAGTGATCAATATGTAGTGATGTATAAACATCATCTTTTACTAATCTTTCATTCAAAATAACCGCGTCTTCATAGTTATAACCATTGAATGTCATGAAAGCAACTGTCATATTTTTACCTAAAGCTAATTCTCCAGCTTCCGTTGAAGGTCCATCAGCAATTACTTCTCCAACATGAACTTTTTCACCCTTTTTAACAATTGGATGATGATTTAGGGCAGTTGAAGCATTAGTTCTTTCAAAATCTGCCAAATAATAAGTATCTTTACCCTTAGCATTTTTAACTATGATCTTTTTAGCATCAACGTATTCTACTACACCATCAGCTTTACAAACAACTGTTGATCCGGAATCTCTAGCAGCAATATATTCAACACCCGTACCAACAATTGGTGCCTCACTAACTAAAAGTGGTACCGCTTGCCGTTGCATGTTTGCACCCATCAAAGTCCGATTAGCATCGTCATATTCAAGGAAAGGAATACAGCTTGTTGTAATAGCAACAATTTGGCTAGGAGCAACGTCAACATAATTAACATTCTCGCGTTTAACCATCACATTATCGCCATTATAACGGCAAAGGATTTCATCCTCAACAATTTTCTTATCATCATCAAGCTTTACTGTAGCTTGGGAAATATATAAATCAGCTTCTTCATCAGCTGTCATATAAACAACTTCATCCGCTACTTGAGCATTTACAACTTTCCGATACGGGGTCATAATAAATCCATATTCGTTAATCTTTGCAAATCCTGCTAAAGAGGTAATAAGTCCAATGTTTTGTCCTTCCGGAGATTCAATTGGACAGATCCGACCATAGTGACTCGCATTAACATCACGAACATCCATTCCCGCCCGATCACGAGATAGTCCACCTGGACCTAAACTAGATAAACGTCTTTTATCAGTTAACTCCGCAATTGGATTAATTTGATCCATGAATTTAGATAATTGTGATGAGCCAAAAAATTCTTTTAAGGCCGCTGTAACCGGTCTAATATTAATCAAAGTTTTCGGGGTTACACTATCAATTTCTTGAGTTGTCATTCTCTCCCGTATAACTCTCTCCATCCGAGACATACCGGTTCTAAATACATTTTGAATCAATTCGCCAACTTGTCGAACTCGTCTATTTCCTAAGTTATCAATTTCATCAGTACTACCAATATTATCATGTAAATTTAAATAATATGATACCGAAGCATAAACATCAGGAATAGTAAGTCGTCTAACATCTGTCGCCGGATCATTACCAATTATTTTAATAACTTTTTCCGGATTTTCTTTATCGTATACTAAAACTTCTTGAATCATATCATAATTATCAAGTTCTTCATTAATTATTGTTTTCTTTAAACGTCCTCCGTTTTCAAATAACGGCCTAATCGCTTCTCTAACTTCCTTAGTTACCACCGTTCCTTTAGCCGCAACCACTTTTTTTCCGTCCTTAATATCTTCGGCTAAAGTACAACCAAGAATACGATCCAACACATTTAGCTTCTTATTAAATTTATACCGACCAACTTTAGCTAAATCATAACGAAACCGATCAAAAAATCTTGTAACGAGTTGATTTTTACTACTATCTAAAGTTGCTGGTTCCCCAGGTCTTAATTTCTCATAAATTTCAATTAAAGCCTCATCTGTATTTCTTGTACTATCTTTTTCAATTGTACTAATTAAATAATCATTTTCTCCAAATACTTCATAAATATCTTCATCACTTGATAAACCAAGAGCTCTAAGGAAAGTAGTAATTGGCACTTTTCTTGTTCTATCAATACGAACATACATAATATTACGAGCATCAAGTTCATATTCTAACCATGTTCCTTTATTAGGTATAACCTCACCACTTATAATTCTTCGGCCATTTTTATCAATTTCCCTTTTAAAATAAATAGAAGGACTACGAACAAGTTGAGATACAATTACTCTTTCTGCTCCATTAATAATAAATGTCCCTGTATCTGTCATCAAAGGCATATCTCCAAGGAACATTTCTTGCTCTTTAACCTCGCCAGTTTCATGCATAAAAACTCGAGCTTGAACTTTTAATGGTGCAGCATAATTCACCATTCTCTCTTTTGCTTCCTTAATAGAATATCTAGGCGTATCAAAAGAATAATCACCAAACTCTAAAGAAATATTACCAGTAAAAGATTCAACAGGAAATAAATCTTCAAACACTTCCTTGATACCCACTTCTAAAAATTCCTGATAAGATTTTTTTTGAATTTCAAGTAAATCTTGTAATTCCATAGTGTTACGAGAAACAGAGAAACTTCTTCTTTCTCTATGATCTCCAAATTTTTCAACTTTATAAGCCACGCGCTTCACCCCAATATCTAATTTTTTTGTGCTCTTTTAAAGAAAAAAACAAATACGTCACCAATTTAAAATTTTAACAATTATTTAGCCATCTGTCAATTCTTTTTTGCGACAATTATAAAAAATCCCTTCTTTTTTGCTTTTATTTCTACCAAATACCTATTTCTAATAATTTTTATAACACTTTCTGAGCCTTGATCCTTTCTCATTACAAACCACAGTTGGCCTTTATCAGTCAAATAATCTTTAGCTCCTTCTAAAATATCTAAAACCACTTTTTTTCCGGCTCGAATTGGCGGATTCGTTATAATTAAATCGTATTTATCCAAAACCTGATCATATATGTTACTCTCTTTAAAAGAGACACTAACTTTATTTAATTCGGCATTCTTCTTGGCTAAACTAATTGCTCGTAAATTAACATCTATTCCCAAACCTTTAATATTTAATACTTTAGCTAAGACAATGCTTAAAAAACCATAACCACATCCTACATCCAAAAAATTATCGATCTTATTTTCATTTTTTAAATAAGTTTCTATTAAAAGCTTACTTCCAAAGTCAATCTTCTTTTTTGAAAACACCCCATTATCACTAATAAAAGAAAAGGAATCAGAGCCATAGTAATATTTTATGACTCTCTCCTCGCTTTTTAGTTCTTGGTTATTTGTAAAGTATTGATTCAAAAACATGCACCCTTTTTTTCTTAAGTATACCAAAATTTAAAAAATAGTCAAGTAAAAGTCTTCCTTTATTTCATACTTTTCATACTTCTATATTTGATTAAAGCCCAAATTGCTATAATAAAGACTGCCAAAACCGAACCAATTAAAATATAATTAAACCAATTACTATCTTCTTCATTTATATCGGCGCAATAACAATCTGCACTATCAGGATTAATCAACTCTTGATTTTCACCACAACTAATATTACAGCTATCCCCCTGATAGGCCAAATAAATATATTTACCATCAAGATTATCACGAGTAATATTCCATGTATAAACATTATCTCTTACGGTATCAGCATTATGATTAACACTTACATACTCCCTATCAAGACTAATATTTACCGTTATATCATCTATATTCGTATAATAATCCATACAAGTACTAAAATCAGTAGTTAAAAGGGTCATGACTCCATCATCTTCATTAACAACTAAATTACGAAAACATACATTTGCAGCATTACTATCCCTAAAATCATCTTTATTAAAATCATAAGATAGAATTGATAAATTATCATTAATAGTTGCATTATATGTTTCAATATCACTATAATCGCCATTTTGGGGATCAGGCTGATCTTGATAAGCCGATATATCAAAATCAAAGCCATTATCATCAATTATAATTTCTTCTTGAAATTCATCACCCGTAATATTTAAATTATACTCTACACTGCAACCACTAAGACCTAAAAGGACTATTAAAACTAATATTTTTTTCATAACCTCTCCTTTTATTCTACATATCCTGCTCTAAATGCTTCTTCAAATTCCCGCTCGCTTGTATACTGAGCATTGTTATTATAATAATCCGTCATGTCTATTATATAATGGGAAGTATCACTAAATGATATAGTACTAATCTTAACTCCACTTGATCCCCCACTAGCATGGGCAACATAATATAATCTGTTACCTTCATCTACTCCAACTATAAATAAAACATGGCTATTAGTCGTCATAATATCTCCTGGTTGCCCCACAAATGAAGAAGCAACCGCATACCTAGGACCCATATCAAGACTCAAATAAGCATTAGCATATACTGTAAATACAGAATTAAGTCTAACGCCACCATTATGAAGAACCCAACTAACAAACCCTGAACAATCCGGGCCATAATTAGTATACTTATAGCTTCCATAATAATATGTTCCTAAGGAAACTCCCCAATTGGGATCAACCCCATAAAATGATAAAGCATTTCTATTAACGTTAGACCCCGTGCCATACATAAACAAATTAGAACAATAATGTTGTCCACACATTGTATAAGGAAGTCTAATCCCATATGAATCATATAAAGTCCAAACTAAAGATAAGGCCGCCGCAACGGCTCCACTTCTTGTGCCTACCCCAGCTTCTATTACACTTTCTAAAATATATTCATTATACTCTCTAACTGAAGACCCCCTTGCCCTTAAAGCTTCACTCAAAGTTGTATTTATGATATCCGTTAATCCATTAGAAGTTGTCGCTAAAAGATTATAAGATGATAAATTATTTATCGAACATACCCCTGGACTAAGACCAAATATCGCTGTACGCATATCACTCATAATCGATACTTGATAATCCGTATAAGCACTTTGATCTTCTGCTGTTGTTGCAAGACAAGCTGAACCACTACAACTAGCTCCGTTGCAGGCATTAGCCACCACGGCAGCGCGATTTTCTGACATATACTCACTTACATAAGGAAAATAATAACATCCTCCTAACCCGGAACTACCGGGATTAAACCAATAATTACCTATATAGGCATATCTTGTCATCATATCTTCGACGGAACTATACTGATTAACATTTTCTAAAAAACCTATTAACCCATCCCGAAAAGATGAATAATGTAAACATTGAGAGGCTGAAACCCCATTATAACAACCTAATCCCCAATAATTATTATTAGATACACCAGGTGAAAATCCTTCAAGATAAGCTCTTACTACTACTAGTTCCGGATTTATATTGTATTCTAGGGAAACATCATATACTGTTTCTAAATTTTGGGCAAAAGTTAAAGCCGAGGTTGATGTTCTTGTGCTCGTAATGTATTCTCTTGCTAAATCAACAAATTCAGATTTACTTAAAGTTGTTCCTCGAAAAGGAAAAGTTGCACAATTAACTCCAACCGTATTATAAGAACAATAATCAGCTAAATCATATAATTGGTAATTGGAATCAAGACTAACTTGTCCTAAATTATCCATGATAATATCATGTATAGCTTGATAATCACTTGCCCCATAATGCAAACCTTCACCATCATAATATTCAATTGAATCTTGAGAATATTCTAAATCTATATAAAACAAATTATTTAATCCTGACGTTGCAACAAAATTCTCCATTGTATCATTAAATGTATCAATACTTGCATTCGTTACACTTGCCAGAGCATCATTAACTGGACCAACTGATACAATATATATATTATGGCTACTCCACTCCCCTTGGGCTAACTCTTCATATATACTCATATATGAGTTTATATTAAATAAATCATTTACACCTAACCATATTACAATATTATAGCTTGTTCCTTCATTTATAATTGCATTAACACCATTTATCCCTCCGCTTGGGTAATTAGTTAATGAAGCACTAAAAGTACCATCCCCGACAAACCAAAGATATCCTAGTCCACCCCCATATACAGTATAATTATCATCGATTATTCCGTTTAGTCTCATTTGATTTGTTCTTGAATCGCCAACAAAAATAGTCTCTTCATACACTTCTACTTCTTCACTCGGTGTACTTTCTTCCTCATTTGGTGTATTTTCATCTTCATCAAGATTCTCTTCTTCAACATTATATACTGCATTTAATATATCTTCATAATCATTACCTTCACTTGCTAAGGTTTGAAACTGAGTTAATTTATCCATATTTAATTCTAAAACATTTCTTCTCGATAAGCTTGATATAGCAGACGTATAAGAAGATGATAAATATAAATAATCGCTTATATCATCATATAAATCCCTATATCTACTTTCAACTTCTTCTATTCCCGCAAATAGAGAATTAGTCGTATTTTCATCAGTTTCGCTATCGGTATTTGGTTGATCATCAGCATTATCGCTATCCAAGTCCGTCTGATCTTCATTAGAAACCTCATCATTTTCTAGTTCCTCTGAAGTATCAACTTGACCATCATTTTCTTCATTTGCTTCGCTCTCATTATCAACAATCAAATCTTCACTATACTCACTATATATATCACATATTCTAACTTCTATTTCTTTATCACTACTACTATAATTACCATAACCTAAAGCATTTGTCTTTATGGCAATCATTAAAGCTTGAATTGCCCCATCAGAATAACTACCATCTTGAGTATATAAATAAGCCATATTTATTACAAACTCTTCCAAATCATAGCTTCCTAATATTTCTCTTTCACTGGCATTATCATAGCAATTAGTTAAATTTACGCTTGCCTCATTATAATTACAAACTGAATCATAATAGCCTGATTGTCTTAAGCCTTCATCTCCTGCTCCCATTATAATTATCAAAAGAAAAACAAATAAAGCTACTCCTCCGCCCGCTAAAATAATAGGTATTTTATGTTTACTCCAAAACTTCTTAAGCGCCCTACCTAAAATATCTGTTTGTCCTTCCGTTTTTTGCTCATCTTCATTATTTTCTAAATCATCACTAAGATCTTCAGATGGTAAATCAGATGATGGAGCCGTCTCTTCGTCATTTGCATCAAGATCAGTACTATCATCATCCAAACCCTCATCTTCTAAATCCTGCCCCCTGTTAATTCTTGCTTGCATAGCATTGTTTTTTCCACCAGGCATATTTGGCATGCTATCAGGACTATTTATAGCCTTACCCGAAGCCGAAGCTGCATTTGTTTTAGCCCCGCCTTTATTTCCTATCAAACTAATCCCTTGATTAATGGCATCAGTAGCACCAGTTTCATTTAAGATCTTAGAAGCATTTTTTACTCCCGGCACTTGATCAAGACCCTCTGCTGCCGTTTTGGTAACATTATCAATAGCATCGCCCACTCCTGGAACATTTTTGGCAGTATCATAAATTGCTCCCCCAACCCCAGGGGCAAAATATTCCGAAGCTCCTTTTGCCACTGTATCTACCACTTTTTGTGTATCAGCATGTTCCCCATATTCTGTATTGTTACTTCCCGTTTGACTTGGACTATTAGGTAAAGTATTTGGCCTATTAGGGTTATAAACTGCAGAGTTAATACCTTCTTTATGTGTATTATTTTGATTATCATTATTTGGCATCTACTTCACCCTCTTTAATTACTAAAATTATATCATAAACAAATCAAAAAAAAAAGAACTATACCAGACACGAATTAAAAACTTTAACATAAATTATTAGTGAGAATACATGAAAGGGTGAATAATATGAATAATTGTGAAAATAACTCTGGCAACTGCATCAATGAAATATTAAGTGTTATTTTAGTTCTCCAACAAAATGCTTGTCCTGAAACTTGCTTAGATGCATGTGATCGTCCTGTTTTAGGTGGAGGACCAAACTGCTTAGTATGTAATACTAGACCAGTAATGCTTTATACTTGTTGTGGTAATGGCGTACCTTGGAGCATGCCAACAACTAAAGATACAACTGTATCATGTGCGGGAACTACTAGCACCACTTGCTCTAGTGTCTTTAGAGTAGAAAAAATTGAAGGAAACTGCTGTACATTTAGAGTACTTGCTGATAACCCAGATACAACGAGTCTAAATCCATATGTTGCTACCAATTCTTTCTTTACCATGGATTGCAGCTGCCTATGCTCTATAAGATGCTTATCTGATACTTTTGTTGATTGTGTTTGTTAACCTCGAGAACTGCCTAAAAACAGTTCTTTTTTTATTGCTTATCTATCATTTTTTAATAAATCACTCATAATTCTAAGATAACTTTCATATCGCTCTTTACTAACATTTCCTT
>CALVHY010000009.1 GCA_944329205.1 uncultured Bacilli bacterium
ATCGTCTAAATAACTGTGAAATAGCAAATCAAGAAAAAGCTCTAACAACAGGATTAAAGCAACTAGAGGACATCAAATATTTAAAAGAACAAGATTTATATTCACTGCTAGATGATTCCACCAAGATTGTCTTAGAATACAGGGAAAAATATCCGGAAAGTTCCCTAAAAGAACTCGCTGACATTATCAGCATGGAAACAGATTACAAGATAGGCAAAAGTGGTGTAAACCATCATTTTATAAAAGTGAAAAATTTAATTAAGAAGCATCAAAAAAAGGACTAGACTACAATTTTCTAGTTCTTTTTAAATTATCTTCATTAAAATAAATTTGATCTTGTACTTTTCTTAAATTAAAAACTATCCACTCATTCCACGTTTGATTTGTAGGATTTAAAGCTATTTTGCTTATTAGATCCCGGTATTCTTTTCGATAAGGAATATAAGTTTTCGAAAAATACAGTGCTGGTAAATTCAAGTTAACTGAAAATAATTCTCTAGTAACTTGGAACATTTTAATATGTTGAATAGATCGCGCAACTCTAGTATTTCCATCCTCAAATATTTGTAAAGCAGCCAATAATCCATGAATAACAAATGGTTTTACATAAGAAATGCTGCTTTTTATTTCTGGCTGATCATAATAATCACAAAATAAATTTAAAGCTAATTTTATTTCGTTGTATGAAATAGGCAAAAATTCAATAACATTCTTATCATTATCGCGATACCCAACGTATTGTTGATTGTTTCTTCTAAATTTCAAAAAAATATCTTCCTCGTTAGATGTACCCCGCATTAATATTTCGTGGGCTTTAGATAATATGGCAGGGCTTAATTCTTCCTGCTCTACAAATAATTTTCTAATTAAATAATTGATTGCCGTCGAATGATGAGTTTCTTGATAAACAAGTAACCAATTATAATTTTCTCGTTCTACCACATGATTGTCAATAACTTCTGTATTACGAAGACCTTTTAAAATTTTTTCTAAATTACTTTTGCTAAAACTTAATAAAAATTCTAAGTAATCTTGGTATAAATCAATCGTATAATCTAATTGGCGCAAAGTTGTATCATCTAAAGTCAAGTCATCAATATAATCAAAAACTCTTATATCAACAATTTTTCTACGTGTATCTGCCAATTCTTCTAATTTAATACCCAATTGTAATAATTCCTGTTTTGTATATGCCATAAGTCACCTCTTAATGATTAGGATATACTAACATAAATTATAAACAATGTCAAATTATTTCATCAATAAGCCCATACTCTAGAGCTTCTTCACTACTCATATAATTATCTCTTTCGCAATCCCTAGTAACTTTATTAATTGGTTGACCGGTATTAGAGGCTAAAATCTGATTTAGCTTCTTTTTTATTTTCAAAATATGTTCGGCTTGAATTTTAATGTCTGTAGCTTGTCCCTGAGCTCCACCCAAAACTTGATGAATCATAACTTCGGCATTTTTTAAAGCACTTCTCTTACCTTTAGCCCCACTAGAAAGTAAGAATGCACCCATACTTGCTGCCATACCAACCACAATTGTCCGAACATCACTCTTAATATAATTCATGGTATCATATATGGCAAACCCACTGGTGACACTTCCACCCGGACTGTTAATATATAGATAAATATCTTCATGACTAATCGAATCTAAATACAAAAGCTCACTAACGACAATACTAGCTAAACTATCATTAATTTCCCCACTAAGAATAATAATCCTATCTTTAAGAAGCCTTGAGTACAAATCATAAGCATATTCTTTATTACTACTTCTTTCTATAACTGTTGGTACAATGTTCATAAAATAATCACCTATATAATATATAGTATTGAAATATAAAAATTATGCAAAAAATGTGACAAAAGTCTAAAAATATGATAAGATATTATAGAATAGAGGGATTTCTTATGGAGAAATTAAAAATTACTTTTGAAAATAAAACAATAGAAGCAGATAAAAACACAACATATTTAGAACTTAGTAAATATTCTAAATTAAAAGATTCAGTTTTAGGTGTAAAAAAAGACAATGAGTTAATACCCCTAACAGCTCATGCAACCGAAGACGAGGAAATCGAATTCATTGATTCTACGTCTATTGAGGGCGCTAAAATGTATAAAGCTGCTATTAAATTTATTTTAGAAGTAGCACTGAAGACAATTTATAAAGGAAGCGACATTCATTATTTACATAGTGTACCCGGTGGTATGCTAGGTGAAATAAAATATGACAAGATTTTAACAAATGAAGATATTTCCCAAATTAAAGGTGAAATGGCCCGAATTATTGATGAAGATTATGAATTTAAAAAATATAATATTTTAAAGAAAGAAGCCATCGATTTTTATAAAATTACATCAGAATATGAAAAAGCAATTAATGTAAAAACTTGTGATGAAATTGTAACTATTTATAAATTAAAAGACTATATAAATTATTTTTATGTTCCTATGCCTTACTCAACAAAATATATAAAGAAGTTTGAATTAAAATATTTAGGAAATAATCGTTTAGTAATTTTATATCCAAGTAATTTAACAGAGGGAAGACTTCCGGAATATGTTCATCATGAAAATATAATTAATGCTTATTATAATGGAAAATCATGGTTAAAAAAATTAGATACACCTTATGTAGGAGACCTAAATAATTTAGTGAGCAGTAGAACGGTAAAAGGGTTTATTGAATCGTGTGAATTACATTTTACAGATGAAATAAAAAAGGCTTGTGATAACATCATTCGCAATAACGACAAAAAATTTATTATGATTGCTGGTCCATCAAGTAGTGGAAAAACAACAACAACCCGTGTTTTAGGTGCATATCTTCGAAGTAAAGGCTATGACCCAATTTGTTTGTCTACCGATGATTATTTTGTAAATAGGATAGATAACCCCAAAGATGAATTTGGCGAGTATGATTTTGAGTGTTTAAATGCCATAGATATTAGACAATTTAATGAAGATTTAATAAATTTATTAAAGGGAGAAGAAGTAAATATTCCGACATTCAATTTTATAACAGGTAAAAGAGAATATCACAATCATTACATAAAATTAAAAGAAAACAGCATCATATTAATTGAAGGACTTCACTCTTTAAATGATGATTTAACCCCAGGAATTCCTGAAAAATACAAATATAAAATCTATTTAAGCCCTTTTATTCCTCTAAATATTGATAGACACAACTATATCTCAACCCTTGATTTAAGATTAATAAGGCGATTAGTAAGGGATAATAGAACCAGAGGATATAAAGTAAGTGAAGTAATAGAAAAATGGCAAAGTGTCCGCAATGGGGAAGAAAAATATATATTCCCATTCACTCATCAAGCTGACATGATTATTAATACAGCCTTACCATATGAATTAGGTGTATTAAAGGTTTATGCCGAGCCATTATTATTATCAATTGATACAGATTCCAAATATTATGAAGAAGCAAGAAGATTATTAAAATTTTTAAGCAGCTTTTATTCTATCACAAGTGAATATGTAAGTAAGAGTAGTATATTAAGAGAATTTATAGGAGGACAAGATAATGATTAGAATAGCAATTAATGGTTTTGGAAGAATTGGTAGACTTGCATTTAGAAGAATTATTACAACAACAGATTTTGATATTGTAGCAATTAATGATTTAGGAAGTGCCCAAGATTTAGCATATTTAGCTAAATATGATACTACCCACAGATCTTTTCATGAAGACTTAATTAAAGCCGAAGAAGATGAAATTGTTATTAATAATGTAAAAAGAATTAAAGTGTATAATGAAAAAGACCCAATAAATCTTCCTTGGAAAGAATTAAATATTGATTTAGTAATTGAATGTACTGGTTTATTTACCAAGTATGAAGATGCCCATAAACATATTGAAAAAAAAAAAAAAAAAGTAATTATTTCTGCACCATCAAAATCAGATAATGTAAAAACAATTGTTTATGGTGTAAATGATGATATTTTAGATGGAACAGAAGAAATAGTATCGGCAGCCTCATGTACAACGAACTGTCTAGCACCAGTAGCAAAAATTCTCAATGACAATATTGGTATTGTATATGGTTATATGTCAACCATTCACGCTTATACAAACGATCAAGTAACACTAGATATAGCTCACAAAAAAGGAATTAATTCAAGGCGAGGTAGAGCTTGCGCAGCTAATATCATTCCTACATCAACTGGAGCTGCATCTGCAATAGGTAAAGTAATCCCTGAATTAGATGGCTTATTAGAAGGAGTTGCATACCGCGTACCCGTAACGGACGGTTCAATGATTGAACTCACCTTTATTCCTAAAAAAACAATTTCTATTGATGAAATAAACCATTTATTTGAGCAAAATTCAAATGAAACACTAAAAATAACTTATGATCCAGTCGTATCAAGTGATATTATCGGTAAAAGTGTTGGAGCACTTGTAGATGGTATGCTTACAAGTACAAATGGTAATCTCATAAAAGTAGTAGCATGGTACGATAATGAATACGGTTACACAACTCAAATGCTTAGAACAGCAAAAGCTATGTTTAAATAATACCAGAACTTTTTTCCACTATCAAATAAATACCGGAAGATTTTTTGATTTTCTTCCGGTATTCTCTCAATACCAGAAAACTTTTCCGGTATTTTTTTAATTCTTCATTAATTCTCTAATTTCTCTAGGTCTTATCTTTTTGCTAGTTTTTATTTTAAGTTTATATTTAAGTTTTCCTACTAAATAATCAGCACTAATACCCGATAATTCACAAAAACCTTTTAAATCAGCTGTACTAATTGTTCTAATTCCTTTTTCATAGTGGGTAATTAAAGGTCTACTAA
>CALVHY010000010.1 GCA_944329205.1 uncultured Bacilli bacterium
CCATCTAAAACTTTTAAAGGATCACTTGTTTCATATTTACTGCGATGATCTTTAACTAGTTTATATGGTTCTAATATATAACTTCTTATTTGACTACCAAAATCAATATTACTAACTTTTCCACTTAATTTTTTTTCTAAGTTTTCTTGTTCATTTAACTTTTGTTGATAAAGTTTATTTTTAAGTAATTCTAATGCTATTTCCTTATTTCTCAGCTGACTTCTTTCCGTTTGGCAGGTAACAACAGTCTTAGTTGGTAAATGGGTAATTCTTACCGCCGAATTACTCGTATTAACTGATTGACCTCCAGCCCCACTTGAATGATACACATCAATTTTTAAATCTTCATCTTTGATATCAATGTTAATTGTTTTATCAAACTCCGGGGTTACACTAACGGAAGCAAAAGAAGTATGTCTTCTTTTATTAGCATCAAAAGGACTAATTCGAACTAACCTATGCACTCCCATTTCTTCTTTTAAATAACCATAAGCATAATTACCCTTTACTAACAAAGTAACACTTTTAATACCAGCTTCTTCTCCTTTTTGTTCTTCAATGATTTGATAACTAAAACCATTATTTTCCAAAAATCTTTCATACATCCTAAGTAACATACTCGCCCAATCACAAGACTCGGTTCCCCCCGCCCCAGGATGTATTTCTAAATAGCAATTAAAAGTATCATATGGTCCTGATAAAAGAGTATCAATTTCTAATTCCCAAACTTTAGCTTTAATATCAAGAATATCTTTTTCTTCAATATTCTCTCCCATAGCTAAAACCTCTAATAATAGCTGGATTTGTTCTTTTAAATCATAATAGGTCTCTAATTTCTTTTCCACCAGTTTAAATTGTTGATAAGTCTTATTAGCCTGGGAAACATCATCCCAAAAACTATCTTCCTTTATTTTTTTATCCAGCGCATCTTTTTCTTCCTCTAACTTATCTAAGTCAAAGTGACCTCCCTAAATCTTTAATTTTTTCTTCTAATTCTTTTAATTGCCCTTCTTTGTTATCCATCCTCATCACCACTCCTAAATTAATATTATCCCTAATTACAATTTTACCATAGATAATAGCTAAAAGCAAAATTAATCTAACCTATTACCTTAATTTGCTAACTTTTTATCTATTCCGTCATACTAATCCAAATTTTTAGTTTCTACTTAATACTAATTCCCACTTTCTCTTTTACTATTTAAAGTTTTTTAGAAGCATAAATTCTTGCCTTATTTGCTCCAGCTGTTAATATTTCTTTTAAGCGTATTTCATCACTTCTATATTGATAAAACTTATCTTGAATACCCTTAATAAATTTGCAAACATTATCAGCAACTTCAATTTTAAAATCTTTGTAATTATAGTCTTTATATTTTTTATTTGCTTCTTCAATAGTCATATTATTAACCACACATATTAAAGAAATTAAATTAGATATTCCTGGTTTATTTTCTTCATCATAATAAACTTTACCTTCGCTATCTGTACAAGCAGCCATTATTTTTTTCCTTGTAATCTCAATATCATCCAACATTAATATTGTCCCTTTATCATCTTTTAAAGCCGACTTACTCATTTTAATACTCGGATCTTGCAAGTTCATTATTCTTGCTCCTATTTTAGGTATTTGATAATCAGGCAATTTGAATGTATTACCATAAATATTATTAAATCTTTCCCCAAAATCTCTAGTCTTTTCGATGTGTTGTCTTTGATCTGCTCCAACAGGTACTATTTGGGCATCATACAACAAAATATCAGCAGCCATTAAAGTTGGATATATAAACAATCCCATATCTTTTTCGTTTTTTCCTAAACTTTGCTTTTTAGCTTTAAATTGCGTCATCCTAGATAATTCGCCAACACTACATTGAAACGCCATTAAGAATCCCAAATTACAATGTTCTAATACATCACTTTGCATAAATAACGCTGTATTATTAATATCAATTCCACACGCCATATACATAGCTGTTATATCTAATATATTATTTCTTATTTCTTGCGGATCAATATATGTCGTTAAGCCATGAATATCTGCAATAAAAATTAAAGAATTATAATTGTATTGTTGTTCTACAAATCCTTTAATTCCTCCAATGTAGTTAGCCAAAGTTATACTTCCTGTAGGTCTTACCCCTGTAATCATTGTTTTCATATCATTTCCCCTTCTTTCATAATTTATATTTTAAATCAATAATTAATTAACTTGCACCATCGCTTTACATCTTTTTTCATCCAATCATCTCCTCATATAAATAAAAAGATCCCGGTCCTAAAATAGGACAAGAATCTTGTGCCACCTAATATTAGCTTCATTTCATATACCATCATATATGTCCTCTTGATAACGGGTAGAAACTCCCGATTTTTCATACTCTAAAATATTTCCGAAAAACTCTCATTGGTCCATTCAATATTCATCCATTACAGTTTTCCATCAGCCAACTGCTTTCTATAAATTTCCTGAATATCTACTTCTTCTAAGACAGCATCTGTGATATTACTAATCATTGTTGGTGATAACTGTACTCCATAGATATCTTCAATTGATTCGCTGATATCTCTTGTCGATAATCCTTTTCCATAAAGGTTAATTACTTTTTCTTCTATTCCT
>CALVHY010000011.1 GCA_944329205.1 uncultured Bacilli bacterium
TAGACCCTAGTCCATGTACTTGGCCACTTGTATACATATATCCTACATACATATTATTATTAGACGAACTGTTGAAACTACTGGCGCTGGATAACTGAGTTCCTGTTCCCGTGGTACTTGTACTGGTGCCATTATAGATAATTCTTATTGTCCCATCACCATTAATTCGGATGATCCGCCAGTAAAATCCGGCAAACGAAAGCCAGTTTTCGGTTGTATTACCGGCAAAGTAATAACTAGCCCCCTCGCCATCGGGTGCTTGGTATATCGTGCCATTAGTGTTTGATGTTAACACTGATGAAAAGCTTGTCCTTTCCTGAATCGTTTTATCTGCTAGTATTGTATCACTCGCTAACACTTGAATATCAAAATACAAATAACATTTAGTGCCTTTTTGGGAGAGGCCATAGAAATTTACGAGGCCATTTGTGTATTCTATTTGAATGGTTTCATCTTTGGTGTCGTTAATGGCACAGTAGCTTTCCGTTTCATTTAAGGCATAACCACTGGTAGGGATGGTATCTGTACTTACATATTCTCCCTCTTCATTTTCTTGGTAGGCAGCAATTATGTTTAAGTCAGATAAAGTGTAGTTAATAGTACCATTTGCCACTTGAACTGAAGCAGTTGATCGGTATTTGGATTGTGACATACCAACAAATATTGTAACCATAAGTACTACTACACAGACAAAACCACCTAAAAGATATAAGCTGTTTTTGTTGGATTTTATTGTTTCAAAATTTACGATTTTGTTTTTCATAAAGACTCCTTTATCGTAATATATTACGAATTACAATAAAATTATAATCATAAAATGTTACGATGTCAATGGTGAAATTATGAAAATAAATGTTAAAGATTATAAATCAAATGAAATCATAAAATTTATTAGGGAAGGATTAAATTTAACCCAAGAGCAGATGGCTAAAGATGTGGGTATAAGTAAAAGTTCGATTGAAAAATATGAGTATGGTACGGTTAATTATACTTTTGAGACTTTAATTAAAATTGCGCAAGAATATGATTTGGATGTAATTATAAGTACGAAGAGAAAATAAATTTTTGATTGCATTTTAATCTTTAAACATATATAATTAAAGTAGGTGAATGTTTATGAAGAAAAATAAAGTAGGAGATATAATTAAAATTGCTATTTTGGCTTTTATAATTATTTGGATTATTATCTTTTTTATAGATTATTTTCGGGCAAGACAAGCAAAAACACCACTTTTTTGTATAAGTGAAGAGACTAAAGAATATGATGATGGTACGGTTTATTCTTGTGTAGGACTTGGTTATAAGATGTATAAATATGACCGGGATAGTGTGGAAGCTAGTGTGGAATTTGGACCGTTTTTTATAAAGGAAAGAACTGAATGATTATGAATAAGCATGGGTGGAGTTTAAAAGAAATGCTTTTATTATCAGGAATATTGATTCTTTTTTTATTCGTTGCAATTTACTATATTTTAGTTTTTTATCAGAATGTTGATGATCCAGGAGTTAGTTATTATGAGAAGATGGAAAACACTTTGTTAGATAGAGCAACCCTTTATTTAAATCAATATTATGATAATGATTTGGATAGGGATGGAATTATTATAACTATGGCGATGTTAGAAGAATATGATCTTGATGTAGATTTAGTAGATCAAGAAGGATCTGTTTGTAGTGGTTATGTTTTGGCAAATAAAACAAGAGGAGAAGAGAGTATAGAGGCATATATTAATTGTGGTGAGTATACTACGGATGGCTTTGATGGGGATATGCTATGAAAAAAACTAAGGTTTTGTTTGCAATATGGGGAATTTTGGTGGTGATAATTGTGGGATTACTCACAGCTTTAGGTTTTATACTTGATGATCGCTATGAAACATATAAAGTGTTAGAAGATAAATTAGAAGCAAGTGCTAAAGATTATGTTCAAGATAATAATGCTTTTTTAGATGAGGAAGAAATAGTGGTTGATGCTCAAGAATTAATTATGCTTGAATATTTGGATGAATTAGTAGTAAATAATGATAGCTGTGAAGGTTATGTTGTCATAAATAGAAGTAATTCAACTTATGATGCTTATATAACTTGTGGAAAATATACTACAAGTGGATATAAAAAATAAGACGGGTAAATACTCGTCTTATTCAGTTCTTAAAGCTTCAACAGGATCTTTTTTACTAGCCATTTTAGCTGGTATTAAACCGGCGATTACCGTTAGGAAAATGCTTATGGCAACTAATATAATTGCTCCTGTAACAGGAAGATGGGCAATAGATGATACCCCGGCTAGACTATTTATAATCATGTTAATAGGAATATTTAAAATAATGGTAACTATAATTCCTAATAAACCAGCAGAAGCACCAATAATTAAGGTTTCAGCATTAAATACTCTGGAAATATCTTTTTTAGAAGCGCCAATACTTCTTAAAATACCAATTTCTTTGGTTCTTTCAAGGACAGAAATATAGGTGATTATGCCAATCATTATTGAAGATACAACTAAAGATATACTGACGAAGCCCATTAAGACATAGCTAATGATATCTATTATATTTGATACACCACTCATCATAACTTCAATAATATCGGTATAACTTATGGTAAATTCATCAGTAGTATTGTTATTATATTCGGTGATTAAGTCTGATAGGGCTGTTTTGGAAGCAAAGTCTTTGGCATAAATGTTAATCGTGCTGGGATTAGCTAAATCGACAATACCTAATTTTTCAAGATTTGCTTCATATGTTGCTTTGGCATTTTCAGCATAGTTAGCTAAGATTTCGGCAAGTTCACTTTGAGATAAGGTAGCTAGATATGCTTGCTCTTCTAAACTTAGATTTGCAATGTTAAATTCTTCATCACTAAATTCTTGATTAGTAAAAACGTTAATGTTAGGGTTTGCTAGTTGTTCTATGGCGATGGCGGATGCGTTAATTTCGTTAATTACATACTCAGTTAAATCATGGGTGTACCATATTCCACCATAGTTATTTGTAGTAATAGTTTCAGCTTTGGGTTTAATTATTCCGACTACTTCTAACTCTAAGGCATCATTTAAAAGGGTTTCAATATATTCTTCATTGTCGGAGTTATCAATCCAAAAATTACCTTCTTGAGTGTAATAATCAGTATTTAGTAAAACTTTAAAGTTTAAATTTAATAATTCATCATAAGTGTAAGTTAATTGCTCTAGTTCGGCTATTTCCTCTCCATTTAACAGGGCTTGGTAGTTGGCGATAAGTTCACTGCTTTCAAGTAAACCGATAGAATAAAGGGTGTAATCACTAATATAGTTATCTTTGTTGACGACTAAAACAATTTCATTATAAGCATCAGGTAGGTGGCCAGCAAGAATGTCGTATTGTTCTTCAATTAAAGAGCGATTATCTAACATTTCACTAAAGGCACTGTAAGAGCTGACTCCTCCTGAAAACATGCTTGGCATTTCATTCATGGTTCCTAGTCCCATTTCATTCATGATTTCATCAGGATTAACTTTAGTGTAGCCATCAGTATTTTCTTTATAAATGTTTAAATCTAAATTGTAGGAATACTCGATGGCATTGGCGTATTCATTAAAGGTATTACTATTTTCCTCTATGTAAGATTTAAAGGCTTCTAAGTTGTTTGTTTTAGCACCACTACTCATTAAATTTAGCATATCATTTGTTATGTTCATGGAATGAATCAAGTCATCATTATAATTTTCATAAGTGTTTCCGCTATCCATCGCCGCATTTAATAGTTCACCTGTATCCATTGTTGTTTGTTGTAAAGTAATAGGATAACTAGATAAAGTGTCCTCTTCGACCCGGTTAATATAATTTTGCATGCCACTGGATAAGGAAAGAATTAAAGCTATGCCGATAATACCTATGGATCCAGCAAAAGCAGTTAGGATTGTCCTTCCTTTTTTCGTTAGTAAATTATTTAAACTTAAGGATAGGGCGGTTAGGAATGACATGCTTGTTTTTCCTGTTTTGTTTTGTTCCTTTTTTTCTTCAGAACCATCATAGGGTTTTGAATCATCAGTTACTTGTCCGTCTAGTAATTTGATTATTCTAGTTGAATATTTGGTGGCTAAATCGGGATTGTGTGTAACCATAATAACTAGTTTTGTTTTCGAGATTTCTTTTAATAATTCCATGATTTGGACACTTGTTTTAGTATCTAAGGCGCCGGTTGGTTCATCAGCGAGTAAAATATCAGGATTTCCAACTAAGGCTCTAGCTATGGCAACTCTTTGCATTTGACCGCCACTCATTTGATTTGGCTTTTTATGAATTTGGTCTTCAAGGCCTACATCTTTTAAGGCTTTTATAGCTCTTTTTCTTCTTTCGGTTTTGTTTATTCCGGCTAGAGTTAAGGCAAGTTCTACATTGGCTAAGACTGTTTGATGAGGAATTAAGTTATAGTTTTGAAAGACAAAACCAATACTATGATTACGGTATGTATCCCAGTCTTTGTCTTTGAAATTTTTGGTTGATTTACCATTGATAATTAAATCACCTGTTGAATACCCGTCTAATCCACCAATAATATTTAAAAGGGTTGTTTTGCCACACCCCGATGGACCTAAAATACTTACAAACTCAGTTTCACGGAATTTTAAATCAATTCCTTTTAAGGCACTCACACTATTTGTACCACTTAAGTACTTTTTAGTAATATTTTTTAGTGCTAACATATTTATTCCTTTCTTTTAAGATACATTATGATTATATGAAATTTAGTAGAATTAGTCAATTTAATTTTATTAGTTTTAAGTTATTGTTATTTGGTTAATTATTCGTTATAATATTGATAGAGAGGTTCTGGTAATATGGAGAATAAATATATTGATTTACTTTTAAATAATAAGCAGTATTTTGAAGATTTCGTAACAAGAATGACTTATCATACAAATGCAATAGAAGGTTCTAGTATGAGTTTTGATGAAACTTATGCTTTGCTATTTGATTATGGACATGCTCCCATTAATACAACTAGAGCTAGAGAAATACATGAGGCAGAAAATCATAAAAAGGCTTTAGAATATTTAATGTCTGTTGTATCAAAAAAAGAAGTTTTAAATCAAGATATTATTTTAAAGTTTTGTCAAATTATTCAAACAAATATTATTGATATTATTGGATATCGTTTGGGAAATATGAGAATTGTTGGTTCAACTAATACTTTTCCATATCCTAAAGATATTGAAGACTTAATGAATAAGTTTATTTTAGAGTATAACGAAAAGCTGCTGCAGTCATTTAGCTTTGATGATTTGGCTAGTATGCACATAGACTTTGAACATATTCATCCATTTGAAGATGGAAATGGTAGAACTGGAAGAATTCTTATTAATTATTACTTGCTTATGAATTTAAAAGCTCCTTTAGTTATACCATTTGAAAAAAGAGAGAAATATTTGAACTTTATTCGTGAAAAGGATGTCAAAGGGTTGGCTAAATTCTTAGAAGAATTGCAACAAATAGAGGAGAATATTGTTCAGAGATACTGGAAAAAATAGATTTTATTTTATAATGTGATAAAATATGGATATGAAAGGAGAATTTATAATGAACAAGAATGTATTAGAATTTTATGTACTAGCTAATAAGTTAAAAGAAGTTATTCGTACTGGTTGGCTTGAAGTAGAAATTTCTAGTGATAGAATCGAGTCAGTTGCTGAGCACATTTATGGTAGTATTATTCTTGCTATTGCTCTTGATAGTGAATATCATTTAGATGTTGACTTACTTAAGACTATTAAAATGTTGATAGTTAAGGAACTTGAAAAAGTTACTTTAAAGGAATTTACTACTAGAGATAACGCAGAAGATAGAGAAGCTCAAGCCCGCGAAACTGTTTTAAAAGTTGTTGAACCATTAAGTAGTAAAGAAGAACTTATCGGCTTATTAGATGAATATTATGTATGGGAATCTAAGGAAGCTCATTTTGTTAAACAATTAAGTAAGATTGAATCAGATATTCAAGCTAAAATTTACGATAATAATGGATATTTTGATTTAGATAAAGCAAAAGAAGATGCTAAATATTATGGTGAAGAATTATCTAGTAAGATTATTCCTAAAATGGAGAATGCTAGTGATGGCTGGATAATGTATGATAGAAAATATTATAAAGATGAAATGTTTCAATCTTTGTCTTTAGATATTCAAAAAATGAGATAGTGATAAGCTATCTTTTTTTAGTGCAATTATTTATTCTTTTTGCTTGATTTATATAGCGAACATTTGTTATAATATTGCTATAGTAAATATATTATTCAGAGGAGGAATTGAAAATGAATGAATTAGAACAATATCAGGAAAGAATGTTTGAGGAAATTAGGCATATTGATGAAGAAGGAAGAGAGTTTTGGTATGCTAGAGAACTTGCAAAAGCACTTAAATATACAGAGTGGCGTAAATTTGAAGGTGTAATTGAAAAGGCAAAAATGGCTTGTGAGGGCTCTTCTAGTAAGGTAATGGATCATTTTGGCGGAGCCGCCAAAATGGTAGGACTTGGTGATTTCTAGGCGTGTACCATTTTTCCCAACTAGGGAAAATGATTACTTAAATTAATTATCATATTTTGATAGAGATTTGGAAATTAGCTTTTCCTTTTGCTTTCTCAATGATATAATATAGACATAAGGGGGTAAAAGTATAAAAAAACAATATCTTATTTATTCAGATGAGTCTTATATTAAAGGCAAATTTTTTAGTAATTTTTATGGTGGAGCTTTAGTTGACTATGCACAAATGCAAAAAATAAATGATATTTTAAATCAAAAGAAAAAAGAATTAAATTTAGGTAATGAAATAAAATGGTCTAAAATGAGTGAAAATTATCTTAATAAATACATTGAAATGATAAATTTGTTTTTTAGTTTTATTAAGTCCAATAAAATTAAAATAAGAATTATGTTTAAACAAAATGCATATAGATTTGATAAATTACCAAAAGAAAAATATGAAAAAGAATATCAGTTGTTATATTACCAATTTATAAAGCATGCTTTTGGACTGGATTATTCTGTAGAAAATGAAACTGATATCATTGATTTAAAACTATATTTCGACCAACTTCCTGATACAAAAGAAAAGAATGATGAATTCAAAGAGCACATTTTACATTTAAATGAAATATTTGACGAACGCATAAATATAAAGAAAGAAGATATTGTAGAAATAAATTCTAAAGATCATGTTATACAGCAATGTATGGATATTATATTGGGTTCAATAAATTTTAAATTAAACAATTTAGATAAGGTTAAAATTGAAGGAGCCAATAAAAGAGGCAGACGGACAATAGCAAAAGAAAAATTGTACAAAGTCATACTTAAAAATATTCGTGAAATATATCCTAATTTTAACATAGGTATTACTACGGGAATTAGAGGAAACATTAAAAATCGATGGCTTGATCCATATAGACATTGGCTATTTAAAACCAAAAATAGTACTTTAGATAAAGCTTTAACCAAAAGAGCAAATAAAAAATAACTCCATATCGCCTACATAAATATCTCGCCAATAAACGGTAAGACTTCGACTTTACAGAGTTATTAATCAGAAAGACAAATTGCTTTCTATGAGCAAATAATACCATAAAAAGTGTTATTTGTCAATTGTAGTATATGCAATATTTATTTTTTATAATACATAGTGATCCCAGGTTATTATATATTATAAAATAAGATTGATGCAAAAAATGCTTGACATTTCATATAATATAATGTTATAGTAGTACTGCGTTTTAAATTGTTCTACCTAGGTAGAACTAAATTTAATAGAAATTCTGATACACCAGGATGTGTGTTAATTAGGAGGGAGGATAATATGCCAACAATTAATCAACTTGTTAAGAAAAACAGAAAGGATAAAACTAGAAAAAGTAAATCACCAGTGTTAAATGTAGGTTATAATGCAATGACAAGAAAACAAACAGATGCAAAAGGGCCTCAAAAACGTGGTGTATGTACTCGTGTTGGAACAAAGACACCGAAGAAACCGAACTCAGCTTTAAGAAAATATGCTCGGGTTAGACTTTCTAATGGTAAAGAAGTAGATTGCTATATTCCAGGTGAGGGACATAATTTACAAGAACATAGTGTTGTCCTAGTAAGAGGCGGACGTGTTAAAGACTTAATCGGTGTTCGTTATCACATTGTTCGGGGAACACTTGATACACAAGGAGTTAACAATCGTAAACAAGGACGTAGTAAATATGGTACGAAAAAGCCAAAAAATTAATTAAGAAAGGAGAATAAAGATGCGTAAAAGACGTGCAATAAAAAGAGATGTTTTACCAGATTCTATTTATAACTCTAAACTTGTTACGAAACTAGTTAATACAGTTATGAAAGATGGTAAAAAAGGTACGGCTGAGGCAATTGTTTATGAAGCATTTGATATCATCAAAGAACGTACTGGTAAAGATGCAATGGAAATATTTAACCAAGCTTTAGAAAACGTAGAACCAGCCCTAGAAGTTAAATCAAGAAGAGTTGGTGGATCTAATTATCAAGTACCAGTTGAAGTTAGTGAGACTCGTAAGAAGACTTTAGCCTTCCGCTGGATCGTAAATTATGCAAAAACAAGAAATGGAAAGGGAATGGCCATTAATCTAGCTAATGAACTTATTGATGCTGCTAACGGTGTTGGTGGTGCAGTAAAAAGAAGAGAAGATACTCATAAAATGGCTGAAGCAAATAAAGCATTTGCTCATTATAGATGGTAGTTAATATGGCAAGAGATGTTTCAATTGATAAAATAAGAAATATCGGTATCATGGCGCATATTGATGCCGGTAAAACAACAACAACAGAAAGAATTTTATTCTTAACTGGTATTACTCACAAGATTGGAGAAACGCATGAAGGTGAGTCGCAAATGGACTGGATGGATCAAGAAAAAGAAAGAGGTATTACCATTACTAGTGCAGCAACAACTGCTCATTGGAACGGATACCGATTAAATATCATTGATACCCCAGGTCACGTAGACTTTACAATCGAAGTTCAAAGATCTTTAAGAGTACTTGATGGGGCGATTGCTCTAATCGATGCGCAAGCAGGTGTTGAACCGCAAACAGAAACGGTTTGGAGACAAGCAAATGAATATAAAGTTCCAAGAATGATTTGTGCTAATAAAATGTGCAAAATGGGAGCTGATTATTACTATAGTTTAAAAACTATTAAGGATCGTTTAGGAGCTAATGCTGCGCCTATTATGTTACCAATTGGTAGTGAGGCGAATTACACAGGTTATGTTGATTTAGTTACTATGAAAGCATATGAGTATGATGGTACGGAACAACAAATGGCAAAAGAAATCGATATTCCTAGTGATATGCAAGATCTAGTAAATGAATATCGGACAAAATTAGTGGAAGCTGTCGCTGATTTTGATGAAGAATTAATGATGAAGTATTTAGAAGGTGAAGAAATTAGTGTAGATGAGTTAAAAGCATCTATTCGTAAGGCAACTTTATCTGTTGGCTTCTTCCCAGTATTATGTGGAGATGCCCTAGATAATAAAGGAACAAGAGCATTACTTGATGCAATTGTTGATTACTTACCGGCACCAACAGATATTGAAGCAATTGATTGTATCGATAAAGCTGGTAATGACGTTAAGAGACATCCAAGTGATTCTGAACCATTTACAGCTTTAGCCTTTAAAATTATGACTGATCCATATGTTGGAAGATTATCATTTTTCCGGGTATACTCAGGTGTTTTAAAAAGTGGTTCATACGTGCTTAACTCAACTAAGGGTGAGAAAGAAAGAATTGGTCGTATCTTACAAATGCATGCTAACCAAAGAAAAGAAATTACCGAAGTTTATACCGGTGAGATTGCGGCAGCGGTAGGACTTAAAAACACAACTACGGCTGATA
>CALVHY010000012.1 GCA_944329205.1 uncultured Bacilli bacterium
AAGATCACGGGTTCGAATCCCGTACGAACCGCCATTTTTTTGGCATCATAGCTCAGTCGGTAGAGCAGAGGACTGAAAATCCTTGTGTCGCTGGTTCAATTCCCGCTGGTGCCACCATAAAATGTTATTTAAAAAACCTAGGAAATTTCTAGGTTTTTTCGTGTTACTCAATTGTAAATTCTGCTGCTACAAAAAAATCTTCATGGGTATCATCATTATTCATTAATATAACATCTTTTATTATTCGGTATTCACCTGGAGTTAGACTTTCATAGCTATTTTCCCAGTTTATTTCTAGTTCTTGAGATTGATTAGGTTTTACTATATAAAGAGGCTCATTAAAACCAATGTCAACATTGATTTTATACCAAACATTATTCTTTTTTATTTCTATTTCATAAGAATCGCTATAACCTAAATCTTGGGTGCTATTATTTTCTAATATTAATGTTGCTTGAGTACTAGTTAAAGATCCTTCTTTTATCGTTAGATATATCTCTTCATCGGTGGTAACAATGTTAGATACATCATCAACATTTTGTTCATTGTTATTACATGCAGTTAGGATGAAGATAAAGCAACATAATAAACTAATTAACATTTTCTTTTTCATTTTTCCCTTCCATATCTTTGATCCATTTTATAGACAAAGCAGTTTTTACAACTGGTACTTACCTGTTTACATCCATGCTATGAATTTCACAGTATTGCTTTGGCAATATCTATGTTTTGCATAACCTCACCTTATCAGTACTATTTACATTATATCATAGAAAAAGCAAATCTTCTATAATACTCGATTTGCTTTTTAATTTTTAATTATGAATTATATAATTACATCCCTAAACTATCTAACCATTTTCTGAATCTTCTGCTCTACTACCATAAATGGCTAAAGTTCAGATATAGCAGAATCAATCAAAGCCACGATTATGACAATAATTGCCACGATTAAAACAATTAATTTTTTATTCATTATAATCTTTTTTATTCATCTTTGCCTATTTCCCTTAATTTTTCATTAATCCATATATTTAGATGTTCTTTTAAAGGTTGAAAACCATTCTTGTTGCTTTCTTCTATTTCTTTGCCATCACCTTTGTAATTGATGTTTTTAATACTAAGTTTCAGATGCTTAGTTTCCTCGTCTATAGCCACGACCTTAGCGTAAATTTCCTCGCCTATTTCCCCATAATCACTGACATTGTGAACAAAACTATTTGATATTTCAGAAATATGAATTAAACCGTTATAATCACCACCTACTTTAACAAAAAGTCCGTACTCTTTGAATCCCGTTATGGTACATTTTACGGTATCTCCTACATTAAACATTTATACCACCTATTGATTATTGTACCAAATTTCTAACAAAAAGTCTTTATTTTTTTGACTTGATATAGACTTTGCCTTGACAATTTGATACAATATTTTTGGTGATACGCATGGAAGAACAAGTAAAAGAAATAATCGAAAGTTTACGGCCTTATCTTAAACATGATGGTGGGGATATCGAATTTATTCGCCTGGAAGATAATTATGTTTATATTAAACTTACCGGAGCATGTCGTGATTGCATGTTTCAAGATAATACGATTCTTTATGGGATAGAAGCATTGATTAAAGATAAAATACCGGAAATTGAAGGAGTTATAAATATTGATTTATAGCTTTTATTTTTTGTCAATAATCCAACTTATACCTTCAATGGGCGCATATTTACTTATTTCAATGTATGCCTCTTTTAAAAAATCTTCATAAGCGCTTGCTTTTTCGATAACGAAAATTAATTTTTCTTCTTCTTCTTTATTGTTCATAATATTTTCATAAATATCAAAATAATAGGATGGATAAAGGAGTCTAGCATATAACAGTTCTAAACTATATAAAGAAAATTTAGAAATTCTTAAAGTTTCTTTCAAATAACTTAAAGCATCAGCATCATGAAAATAAGCACTTTTTATATATTCAGCAATATCTCTAACTTCTAAATCAAAAATAAAACTTAAGGGATTGAGATAATTTAGTTTGTAATTAGGATAATTTATGCGGCGGTGAGAGAGGCAAATACGATCAACCCCTGTTTTTTGATATTTACTATTAGTATTGTTAACATAACTTATAGCATTTTCGGCTAAACCAATATAATAACTGAAACTGTCTAGTATTATTTCGTGATCTTTTCCTAATTCATGGATTTGATATTCAAAATAATCAATTTTATCACTCCATAATTGGGCCCAGGAGTTGCGATATAAATTGCTTTTAGTTAAAGACAAAATTAAACGATTATTTATAGTAATCATATCTTTGATATCATATTCTTCATATATGTCACCGATTGGTTTTAATAAAATATAGTTACTTTCATAGACATTAGTTAGAAGACGGCCAAATTTATTTAAAAGAATATCGTGACACGGAATATTTCTTGCTTTTAATTCTTTAGAAACATTAATTATGTCAATAAGTTCTTTTTCCGTTCTGTTAAACGGAACAAAATAAAATTGACTTTCTTTATAAGTAAAACAGAAAATATTATTCCAATCTTCTACACTTGTAATATTAAAATTATAATAATAATTAATAATATCTTTCATAACCATCCCTATTTAAGTGTATGAAAAAACTGATGTTTTAATACATCAGTTGGCGTTAGGGGCATCAGGGTTAGATGGCATTAGTTCACTTAAGTCCATTACCCTTCTAGCATTATCATGTGCTATGTTGGCAACTTGTTCTTTGGCCTCAGCATTAGCTAAAACTTCATTGGCATTTTTTAGTTTAGCTGTTATTTCAGCTTCTTTTTGAGCTAATTCTTGTTCTTTTGTCTCTAAATCGACCAGTCTTTTTTGATACTTGGATATAAGAGCATCAAACATATTTTCACAGGCTTTTAAGAAGGTTTCCTTATCATTATCAAAGCTGGATAATTCCTTTGGAGTAGATGATTTAGCGCTGGTTGGAGGCAGAGGAGCTGCTTTAACCGGCTCAATAACAGGGGTAATCTTGGTTGGCTTAACCGGATTATTAGTAGGACTCGTAGCCTCATTGATTAAATTCATGACTGATGCTGATTCACTTGGAGCGGCAGCCGGTATAGGTGCCGGGTTAGGCTCACTAGGTATGGGGGTTGCATTAACACTTGTATTACTTACCGGTTCAACTGGTGGTATGACAGGGTCAACATTAGGAATTGGCCCAGGAACAGGGTTAGCATTACTTTCATTTTTAGTATCAACAACATAATAAGATTTTAAAGCATCAAAAGAAGTTTGCGGTAAGGTTAAAGGTTTATAATAAATTTCATCCGCTGGTAAACTATCAGGTATTTTAACAAACTCAAAATTGGTACCACCAATAATGCCTTTTAAATAATTTTTAACACTTTGCCATTCGTTTTCATCATTTATTTTTTCTAATTTGGTTGTATATTTACATACATAAATAATGGGAAGACCCATAGATCCCATTTTTTCGCTGTCTAAAATAACATAAGTGTTGTTTTCAACTTTAAAAGCACTAACAACATTTAAACTTTCAACATTTCCTGTTGGTTTGGTAATATTTATTTTTGCCATTTTTATCCCTCTCTATTCTAACTAATTATATCAAAATATTGATACTTCTTCAATTCTTAATTTCGCTAATCATAAACCACCTGCAGCCATAAGCACAATTGTTTTTTATATATTCTTCTACTTTATCGACATCATTTAAGTCTTTAAAGTTTTTATTGGTCTTACTGTTAAATCCTTTTAAGCGCAGTTTCCCATAAGCTATATCGCCGACAATGTAATCAAAATCATCAAAATAATCAGTGATTTTAGCTTCTAATTCTTCAATATTAATCGCATCTTTATAATTATTTAAAACTTGATACTTTCGATTATTAATTGTTATAACTTCCATAAACCCTCCTTTTTTAAATTATATTAAAAATAATAATAGCAATAACACTTAGGGAGGTTGCGATAACACTCATTAAGAGGAGAATATCGACATAACCATTACCTGTTGTAATTTTTTTGCCATATAATTTATAATAATCAATAGCTTTATTTAATTCATCTTCTCTTTTGGGACTATTTATATCAACATCAAAATATGCATAAGCATTCATTTTAGCTTTAGTAATTTCTTCGTTACTCATATTTTTTAAATTAGATAAACTTATGCCTAATAAATTCAAAGCTTCTAAATTAAGATCATCAGAAATGGTTTTATCAAGTATTAATTCTTTCGTTACATCCATGGCATTTAATTGGGAATAGTAATATTTTTCAATGAAATTTAAATCATCACTCATTAAATAGCCATAAGATAGCCGATATGGGTTTTGGGTGTGTGATGAATAAATTAAATCTAAAAATGCTTCTTCTTCGTCTAGGGGTACTTCCACACTCTTTTTCTTGGCCACAAACATGTCTACTAAGTGTTTCTGAAGACTTAGAAAATGAGGATTTTTAAGCTTATATTGTCTTGTTTGATTGACTATTTCAAATTCATAAAAACTTAAAAAATCTTCTTTAAATAAAGCTAAGGTTGATTTACTAAGGCCATATTTGCCTAGATTATTCATGAAGGCGATATTATTTTTTAAATAATAAGGATTGATAATATCTAAAGAGCCATAAATTAAAGCTAGTAAGCGAATTACAACAACGAAAGAAGTATTGTAAATAAAACTGTCTTTTTGATTTAAGCTTGCTAAGTATAACTTGATGGATTCATCAAAAGCTTTGTTCACAAAATACTCTTCCCTCATATTATTCACCTATTTTATTATATCAATTTAAAATGTAAAAAACAATTATCAAATTATGTAAATCGCTTTACAGTTTATTGATATATTTATTTACAAATATTTGTAAATAAATATATTTAGCTTGCTTGGATGTAGAGCTAATATTACCTGGAGCAATTAGGATCGGTTTATTAAACTTATAATTTTTTAAAATAAAAAAGTACTTGACCATCGAGGGCATATAAGCCAAAAGAGAGTTTGGAAATTTGGCCAAGTACTTTTATTTTTTGTACAGAAATAAATCTGTACATCACTATTATATATTTACTCTCAGTAATAATCAAGAAAAAGTGATCGACAATTTTTGCCAATTCTTATTTAACCCTTT
>CALVHY010000013.1 GCA_944329205.1 uncultured Bacilli bacterium
AGATAGCATTATTATCTTTTTCACCATTTACATTACAATAACTTTCTTCTTCATTAATTACATAACCACTTGAAGGCATTATATTTATTTCTTCATATGTACCAGCATCACTCTCTTGATACATAGCAATAACATTTAAATCGGCATTATTAAATGTAATAGTCCCATTTATTAGTGGAATACTTTGCGTATTTCGATATCTTGCTCTTGTGAAATTTAATATTAAGGTTGTGATTAGAGCTATTAATATTACTCCTATGATAATGTTTCTTGGTAAGTTACTTCTTTTTAACTTTTCTATTTTCATTTCCTTATTCTCCTTTGGTGAAGTTCTACTTCATTTATTTTGGGTTGATAAAATAGTATAATTTACGCGTATTGCTAATACATATTATGTATTTTAAATATAACAAAAATAACGCGTATTGTCAATACGCGTTTTGCAATATGCTTAGCATACTTTGATATAATGCAGAAAGAGGTGTAGCTTATGGAGATTAAGGCTAATGATTATGAACCAAGTGAATTATTAAGATTTATTAGACAAGCTACAAACTTAACGCAAAAAGAGTTTGCTAAATCAATTAATAAATCAAAAGATTGGTGTCAATCTAATGAACTAGGAAGAACTAATTATTTATTTAAAGATTTAATTGAGTTAGCAAATAAACATGATATACAAATAATTATTAGAAAAAAATAAAAAAAAGAACTAAATTAATAGTTCTCGGCTTTAAGTTCCATAAAGCTTTGAGGATGAGCACATACTGGACAAACTTTTGGTGCATCTTTACCAACATAGATGTGTCCACAGTTACGGCAGATCCATACAACTTCTTCACCACGAGCAAATACTAAATGGTCATCAATATTACCAACTAATTTTAAGTATCTTTCTTCATGGTGTTTTTCTATTGCTGCTACTCCTTCAAAAAGAGCGGCTATACGGTCAAAACCTTCTTCACGAGCTACTTCAGCAAATTCTTTGTACATTTCTGTCCATTCATAATTTTCACCTTCAGCAGCATCTTTTAAGTTACTTAAAGTGTCAGGAATTTTACCTCCGTGTAATTCTTTAAACCACATTTTAGCATGTTCTTTCTCGTTGTTAGCAGTTTCTTCAAAAATAGCTGCAATTTGTTCATATCCATCTTTTTTGGCTTGAGATGCATAATAAGTGTATTTATTTCTTGCTTGAGATTCACCTGCAAAAGCAGCCATTAAATTAGCTTCAGTTCTTGAACCTTTTAATTCCATAATATTACCTCCAGTTAATATTATAGCTAATTTTTAGTTAAAAGTAAATAAGTTGAAAAAATTATTTACAGCAAATTTAATTTCGTTTATAATAAAGTTTATTCAGGAGGATTTATGAAAAATTTGTATACTATTTTTAAAATTCCTTATGAAGCAAATTTGTTAGATATTGCTAAGGCTTATCAAACAAATTGTTTGAATAATCCGAGTCTTATCTTTTATTATACGAAAATATTTAAAATTTTGGTTTGTCCTCCTTATAAACTTATATATGATTCTATGTTATTTCATACTGATATTCATAATTTATATTACTTAGATTCTAGTTTAACAGAAGATGAAGAATATGAGTTAGGCTTTATTATTAATTGGATTGAAGATTTTAGAGATTTGGTTTATGATGCTAAATTTTTGGTTAACAATAGCAATCATTTAGCAGTACTTGAAACATGGTATGATCAAATAGAAAGCATTTTGCTTGATTTAAGAGGAGCAATTAGAAGTTTTTATTTAAACTAAAAAATGCCCTTAGGCATTCTTATCATTTATTAATGGGTCATCAAATTCATCATTGGTGTATTTTTCTACCGAAGGATGAATATTGACTTTTTGCTCTTCAATAACAGGAGCAATAGGTTTTATTTTTTCTTTTTTTTGTTGATAATTAGTATTAGCATCAACTAAATACCCAATAAGTGCAAAAATTAAAATCAAAGAAATTACTAAGAACCATAGGTAATTGTCTAATAAAAATTCAATTAATGTATCCACTTGAAACCTCCTATTTTAATTTTATGCATTTTTTTAAGAAATACTAACACTACCACTGGTAGGAATTATGTGAATCCAAGTATTGCCATCATTGACAATAATTTCGGTTCCATCTTGATAGCGATAGACCGTTTGGGAAGATCTACTTGTTTTTTCCCAAGTTATAGGTACCATTTGACCACCAGTTATAAAGTATCCTTCCCCACTGCCAATGTTATTTAACTCTTGACGGTTTTTATTATCACCACTAATCGTAGTGTTACTTACTTGATAAGCTATGATATTAGTAACAGTATATTGCTCTTTGGTTTCATAATCAGTATGTTCTTGATCATTTACATATTGTTTGTAAACATTTGCTTCGCTATCATAGACATAGCTAGTTGTCGAACTGCCGGAATATTTAATATCAATTTCGGTAGCATCCGTAGCCGTAGATGGCATTTCAATGGAAGTTGCGCTGTAATTTAATAATAAGTCTTGGTTAGTTTCGGTCCGGTAACCTAGGCGATCTACTAAATTAGATAACGCACTTAAATTCATATATCCCGTGTGTTCACTATTTACACCATTTATACTTTGTCTAAAAAAGTATTGGTCACCATAACTTAAACCGTTTAAATTATCAATGTCTAAACTAGATATGTCACTCTCGGCTTGAGGACTCCAGCCCCAGTGGACATAATAAGCATCATTTTCGAGGGCATAATCAATATAATAATGTCTAGCACTTCTAACACTACCTACAACTTCATTAGTTTTATCTTTAAATAAAGCAAGATATCTTGTTATACCACCTTCGACAATAATTTCATAAACTAAATAAGCATCTTGTAAACCCGTATGATATGGTCTTGCCGAACCAATATTGTTAATCATAACAGCATATGGTCGGGAAGAAGAATTTAAATCGACAATTTTTACTTCATCCGTCGCATTATCATCATGAGACTGAGGAGTTTCATCAGATTTTTGAGTAGGATCGTCTTTGGTTAATAAAAGGACGGCTGTGGTAATTCCTCCAACTAGGACAAGAACAGAAATTATTAAAATTATTAAATTCTTTTTCTTTAATTTTATTTTCATACTTCCACCTCTTAAACTTTAAATTAAGTATATAATATTTTTAGTATAATTTCAATAATATTATCGCTTTTGGGTCATATAAACAACCGATTGGGCACCTTCACTGGCAGCATTAATTATTTGGTAAATTTCTTTTTTGGTTACATCACCTGCAGCATATACTCCTTTAATATTGGTTTCGTTGTGGGCATCAACTAAAATATAACCATCTTCCATTAATATATTTGTTTGCTTTAAAAAGTCGGTATTAGGATAATAGCCAACATATATAAATATTCCTTTTACCGCCAATTTTTGGCGATCTTTTAAAATAATACCTGTTAAAGTATCATCCTTGATAACTAACTCGGTTACTTCATTGTTTAAGATTAATTCAATATTATCTTTCTTTTCTACTTCCTTAATTAAGGAGTTTTCTCCGCGAAATTCATCACGACGGTGGATAAGATAAACTTTAGAGACAATGTTAGCTAAATAGAGCGCTTCACTTAAAGCACTAGAGCCCCCACCAATAACGGCAACAGGGCTATTTTTGTATAAAGGGCCATCACATAAAGCACAGGTACATACCCCTCTTCCTAAAAACTTATCTTCATCTTTTAAGCCTAAGAGTTTAGGACGTCTTCCACTGGCAATAAGTAAAAATTTAGTTTCATAGACATTATTTTTAGTTTTAATAACAGTTGTTTTATCTATAATAACATCTGTTACTTCTTCTAATTTATATTCTATTCCTAAATCATTTACTTCGGTAAATAGCTTGTAGGCTAAATCAGGGCCACTAATACTTTTAAAACCTGGATAATTTTCAATTTCACTGATGGTGTTAATTGTGCCACCGGGAGCACTTTTTTCTAATAATAAGACTTTTAGGCCAGCGCGATGCGCATAAATACTTGCGGAAATGCCGGATATGCCCATCCCAATAATTATTAAATCATACATGTTTTTCACCCTTTCTTGATAACTCTTTTTTCGTTGATGTCATGATATAAATTTTCATATTTACCTTTATGACTTAAATAAATTAAATAAATTAAGGCTGTAACAAAAAGAAGTGCCGAAATAATTTGAGCAACTTTAAAACCGCCGAGCATAAGAGAATCAGTACGCCAGGCTTCTATAAAGAAACGGCCGAAGCTATACCACATTAAATAAACGCAGGTGGTAGCTCCTATTTTAATATATTTCATTTTTCTAATTATTATTAATATGATAAATCCAAGTAAACACCAAAGAGATTCAAAATAAAAGGTTGGTAAATAATAGATGCCCCCAATATTCATCCCTCTAATTACAAACTCGGGAATTAATAGGGTTTTTAGGTGTTCATAAGTTGTAGCAATACCATGAGCTTCTAAATTAAAGAAGTTGCCCCAACGCCCAAGCGCTTGGGCTAAAATTATACTAGGTACGGCCATATCAAGTAGTTTTAAAAAATTAAGATGATGTTTTTTGGCTAAATAAAGAACTGTTAAAAAACCTCCGATTAAGCCCCCATGAATCGCTAAACCACCATTATAGATAGCAAATATTTCTAGTAAATTGTTTTTATAATAAGAAAAATTGAATAGGACGTAATAAAGACGAGCTCCAATTATACCAAAAATTATGGCCCAAAAACAGATGTTGAAAATTAAGTTTTGGGGATATTTAAATTTTTTGGCTTCTTTTTCTAATAATATTATACCAATTATAATACCAAGTAAGATTAAAAGACTGTACCAATATATGTCTAAGCCAAATAGACTAAAAGCAACTCGATGCATATCATCACTCATTTCTAGTTTAATTATACACTATTTTTTAATTTCCTTAAAGGGACTACATCTAAAAATAAACTTATAAGGGCAATTAAGAGGAAACAGGAAAAAGGCCATAAAGGAATATCTAAGCCAAATAAATAAGGACAGTAACCAGCGAGACTAGTAATATTAATAATTATAGGAATAAATATTTTGCGGCGATAGATAAAATACCAAATGATGGATAAAACATCAGCCATATACATGTAGCGTTCATGCATAAATGGTAAAAAGTAGGTGGCTATTAAAACTCCTAATAAGCCAATACTGATGATTTCTTTGGAAGTGATATCCTTTTTTCTTTTCATAAAATATATAAGAAGAGCTAGGAAAATAAGGCCGGTTATAATTATGAATATGTAAGCGATAATTTTTATATTCGGTAGAAAAGTATATATATTGGCTAAATTTCTCGTTAAATAAACAGAATAATCGGTAGTTTGTTCTAAATAAGTAGTAAAAGCGTTAATGATGGGCATACCTAAAAATATTACCGGTAAACACATCATAATATTGGTAAGGGGAATTAATAAAAAATTAAAGATAGAAAACTTTTTGTTAACAAAATATAAAATAACAAAGACCGGTAAAATAAAGATAAATTGTAACTTAAAACTAAAGGCAATGCCAAGCATGAGAAAAGATAGAAAATATCTTTTTTTTATTACAAAATATAGGGCTAATAAAACAAAAGTTGTGTAAATGCTGTCACATTGAGCCCACATACTACTATTTAAAATAACGGTTGGTAAAAGAATAATTACTAACCAAGTTAAATAAGCATGCTTAGATTGGGTTAGCTCTTTGGTAATTAAATAACCAATAAAACCCATTAAAAGATCAAAGACTACAGATAACATTTTAATCTTGATAAGAGAACTGCCAGGGATAAAGGTTAAAAAATAAAGTAAAATTAAATAAGGGGGATTATAATTACCAAGACCACTTGCAACACTTATTAAGCCATCGGCACTTAATATATTAGACCATTTTAATAAAAATCTTTTATAATCACCACTTTCAAAAGAAAAAAAGAAGTATTTTATGATAATACTTATTAAAATTACACCAATAATTATTAAGTTTTTCTTATTTAAAATACTTGCTTTTTTCAATTAATTAAGCTCCTTTTCTATAATGTAGCGAGGTCGATGTTTAGTCTCACTATATATTTTACCAACATATTCGCCAATTAAACCAACTGAAACTAGTTGAACACCACCAATAAACCAAATTGATAGCATGATGAAGGCCCAACCATCTACAGTGTTACCAAGAATTTTAACTATAATCGTGTAAATAATCATGATAATACTGATAAATAACATGATAAAACCTAAGGTGGTAATCATTTTAAGCGGTTTGACACTAAAAGAAGTAATACCATCCCAAGCAAAAGCTAACATTTTTTTGAGAGGATATTTAGATTCTCCAGCTTGACGTTCATTTCGGTCATAAGTAGCTATGGAAGTTTTAAAGCCAATTAAAGGAACAATGCCTCTTAAAAATAAATTAGCTTCAGGAAAGTTTTCTAACTCATCTAAAGTCCGTTTAGACATTAGACGGCAATCAGCATGGTTAAATATTACTTCAACACCCATGATGCGCATTAGCTTGTAAAATGATTCAGCACTAAATCTTTTAAACCAACTGTCTTTTTTCCTAGAACTGCGAACACCATAGACAATTTCACTACCTAATTCATTTTCGGCTAGCATTTTGTCTATAACATTAATATCATCTTGTAAGTCAGCATCCATACTTATCGTGATATCAGCATATTTTTTGGCGGTCATAAGGCCTGCTAGTAAAGCATTTTGATGGCCTTTGTTGCGAGATAGTTTTACACCAACAAATAAAGGATCTTCGTGGTGATAAGCTTCAATTAAATCCCAAGTTTTATCTTTAGAACCATCATTGACAAACATAACTTTACTATCTTTAGATATTTTCTTTTCTTTAATTAAAGTTTCCATTTTCGTTTTTAAAGCTTTTTTAGTAAGCGGTAAAACCTCTTCTTCGTTATAACAAGGTATTACTACATATAATATTTTTGACATTACTTCATCACCTATTTACATTATAGCAAGCCCTAATAGTTTTCTCAAGTATTTTGTGTGTTTTTTAATAGATATTCTTTTAAGCTAAGCCATGTCATTCCCAAAATTAAGATAGCTAAAATTAAATAGGCGGGAATACTCATAAAAGTTCTTTCGTGTTTGTAGTCTACTCTAAAAATAAAGGTATCACTTACTTCTTCATCATTTATATAAACAGAACCATTATTATAAGCCTTATAATACTCTGATTCGTTATAAGTAGCAACACTTAATAATGAGGAACCTTCTAGTTTTACTAGTTCGATTTGGTAACGAGTGTTTTTTTCAGGAGTAATGGTAGCAAAAGAAAAAGAATGATTGGAACTATTCTTGATATCAGAACTATTAAACTGTTCTTCATATAATAATTCCGCTGTTTCTTCGGCATATAATCTAAAGGCATATACGCTTGATAAGGCTTCGTTAGAATTATGGAAATTAATCTTTATTTGATTAAAGGAATCACTGGTTTGGAAGGTTTGACTGACGGTATCTTCTATTTTAATTTCCGTAAAGCCCCGATATGATAATACTCTAATATCTTCATATGTATTTTGATCTAAGGTGTATTTAGGAAAGTTAATTGTTAGGAAAAAGATGGTTAGAAACATTAAAAGAATACTTCCGATTTTTAATGCTTTAGTTTGATTAATACTTACTAATTCCTCTTGGATATTTAACTTAGAATAAATTAAACCTAAAGGAATAATCATCCAAGGTAAGAATGACAAGCTATATCGTTGCGCGGCCTCCCATATAATATAAAATAAGATAGCCCCAAATAAACCAATATAGATCATAGTATCAAAATTATAAGTATTTTCTTTTTTTCTAAATATTTGATAGGCACCTAAAAGAATCATAAAACTTATATAGGTTTTTAATATTTGTAAAGTATATTTTAAGAAAATATTAGCATTACCATAACCACCTAAATATTCATAAAGACCTGTGCCAAACGAAGTATTATTTAATTTAGCATATACACCATAATTGCCACTGGAGAACGTACGAGCTATTTTCATTCCTTCTAATTTAATTAAGCCAATTGGCCCCAGCTCGCTAATTCTTGTTTTTATTACTTCAATGTTCGCTTCTCTTTTATCTTCTTGGGTTGCTTCATTAAACGTTAAATCATGATCAGGGCTATTATAGCCACCCGTGTATTCTTCATTTAGGCCCATCATAATCCAGTGGGTTAGAGGAAAAGAGGCATTTTCATCTAAGTCTAGTTCAAAATTATTTTCAATTAATTTAAAACCAAAGAAACCTATTATTAAACCTAAGAATAAAGCTAAATATATTTTAAGTTTATGAGTTATTTTTTTAATAATTAAAAGATATATTAAAATAGCAATGAAAAGAATAACTACAACTATTCGAACCTTTAGGCCGAAAAAGAAAACTATTCCTGATAAAACTCCTAAAATTATCTTCTTCTTAATATTATTTTCTTTTATACATTTAATAATTAAATATAGACCAATAACGGCAAAAGGCATACATAAAGTGTCAGTATAAAAGTAAGATGAATATAAATAAAAGATGGGATTTATTATCATAAATATTAAAGAGAGTAAACCAGTCTTATAATCTTTTAATTCTTTACCAATTAGAAAAACAAAATAAGAAGTTAGAGCCATGAATAAAGCATTGAAAATGGTTCCCATTAATAATACATTTGAACAATTAAAGATACTACCGATTTTCGTAAAGCTATAGACAAAGATTAATAAAGGAATTTGATTGGTGTATTTAGAAAAATAGGGACCTGTTATAGTTAGAGTGTTTTCCGTAAACATACGATTAACATACTCTATAATATGTGATAAATCCGTGACTGATGAGATAGGTAAGAATAAACCTATTAATAATAAACCTATAAAGAATAAAACACTTAAAATAATAGCTAGAATTTTTATTTTTTTATCAGATAATTTATCTAGTTTTTTATAAATAAATTTAAATAAAAAGAAAGTTATAATTGTACCAATAATAACAATTAAGGGTGATAAATCATTACTTATACCATAAAAAGCACTTACGATAGTTATATATGAAAATAAAATGATTAAGATACGTAAAATTACTTTATAACTTGCATTAAAAAATTTACTCATAATTAAGACTCCCTTGTACTCATATTATAACAAGGGGATGATTGTTTGGCAATATTAACCTATCTACTTAGTTTACGACGAATGGGTCAGAAGACGACCCTGTACCGGTTAATACAACATCAGACCTTAGGTTTATGACAGGTCGGACGCCGTACGTGTTATTCACGTAACCATTAGAATACAGTGATCCAGGCGAACTCACTAAAAATACGCCAGCATAGCCGTAGTAGAAACTATATGGAGACATTGTCCAATAATACTGGTTCGTATATAGGTAATAACTTGTATTATTTGATCCATATACTCCCCCGGCATAGGCTACTTCATCCGCAGTGATTAGTCCAGCCGGATTTGTTAATGCTTCGTTTCCTATTCCTGATCCTGCCACTGTGTATAAATCACTATCATTTGGACAATCATAACTTGGTGAAGCATTACTTGAACTCCATTCACTATATAATCTTATAAATGCACCATAATATGTTGTAGTTGCCACCGTTCCGCCGTAGCCATTACTTGCGCTGTCACTTGTACTTGGACTTCGATCTCCACAGAAACCGGTGGTTGTCGAGATCTTACTCGCGTACTCTGTATTATTTGCTATATTATTTTGATACCATGTATCTACAGCTCCTTTAATTGTACTGCTTGTCCCTAACCCGTGCACCTCTCCGCTTGTATACATATATCCTACGTACATATTATCAGTACGTGTAGTATTGAAGGCACTTGTGCTCGACAATTGGGTGTTATTTCCTGTGGTACTAGTACTGGTGCCATTATAGATGATTCTTATTGTGCCATCACCATTAATCCTGATGATCCGCCAGTAGAATCCTGCAAATGAGAGCCAGTTTTCACTATTTACTCCGGCAAAGTAATAACTTATTCCATTTCCATCCAGTGCTTGGTATATTGTGCCATTGGTGATTGTTGTTAATACCGATGAAAAACTTGTTCTTTCTTGAATTGTTTTATCTGCCAGGATTACTTCTGACGCAGGAATAGTATAGATATCAAAATACAAATAACATTTACTTCCTTTTTGTAGGTTGCCAATCACGTGTTCAATAGAAGTATTAGTATATAAAATAGCATTTTCATCTTTTTCGCCATTTACATTGCAATAACTTTCTTCTTCATTGATTGCAT
>CALVHY010000014.1 GCA_944329205.1 uncultured Bacilli bacterium
TTTATTTACCCAATTTTCTTTAAATCTATTTAATATTTTAGAAAAATATGTTATTATTATTTTAGTGATTAGTTGTTTATCAACTTTTACTACTAGGAGTTTCAAATAACCTTTGTTATCGCTCCAGTGGTAAATCTGTTCGACCTTTTCGAACATTGATATATAAAAATCAATCGCAAGATTGGTTTTTTGTTGTTACAAAAAAATCATTCAAAAAGAAAAGATGACTACGAAATTGGTATGTAATCATCTTTTTTTAATTAAATTTGTTATTAATTCTTTATATGACGACAAGATTATTACATCCTTAATATCATTTTCAGATAAGTTCGTAATTCTTTGAGATTTATTTTTAATAATAATTTTATTTTTTATACCTTTAATTTTACAAGCATTATTAATTTTACTAATACAATCTTCTAAAGACTCATCATCTTTCTGAAATTTGATTGCAATTACTTCATCATTATCATTAGAAGGTATTATCGCATCCATACCGGAATTTCTTTGTACTGGTAACCCCCCAAATAAATCTATGATATATTGTTCTTCTTTTGTTTTATTATTATATTTTTCAATACCTTTTTCTAACAATTTAGAATCTGTTTTTACAATATTTCCAAATAACCTTTCCTTACACAAATTAATTGCATCATCTGAAATATCAAAACCAATATATTTTCTATTAAGTAATTTTGCGGCCGCCAAAGTCGTTCCACTACCACAAAAAGGATCAAGAACTACATCGCCTTCATTAGAACCTATCTTAATTATTCGTTCTAGTAAAAGAATAGGTTTTTGTGTAGGATAACCATTACGTTCCTTTGCTTTGGGATTAAGATAAGGAATATCCCAAACATCTGATAAAGGAACACCTTTTTTATCATAATTATTTACTATATTACCATCCTTATCAGTTTGATACACAGTTATTCCATCGCTATCTTTAACTCTATTTTGTAAAATCTGATCAAGATTTGTGGTTAAAGAATAATTTGTATATAATGTATTAAATTTGTAATTAGATGTCTTGCTATAAAAATATATATTCTGATGCGAATTTAATAATCCCTTCTTTGAATTAGACCATCTCTTATATGTCCATATTATTTCACATCGAAAATTATTTATTCCAAATACTTCATCCATTACTATTTTAAGATAATGACAAGCATTTCTATCACAATGTAAGAATATATTTCCTGTTTTTTTTAATACTCTTCTACATTCTACAAGTCTATCCTTTATATAACTCAAATATTCATCAAGACTATCCCAAGAATCTTCAAACTCATATTTTTTAACTTCTTCTTTCTTCTTTTTAGATAAAGTTTGTTTCCTTTGCGTATAAAAAGGTGGATCTAAATATATTAAATCAATGGAATTGTCTTCAATTTTTTTTAATTCACATAAACAATCGCCCTTAATTAATGTGTCCACTTTCAACCTCAACTGCTAATTCTTCAAGAATTTGTTTTAAATCAATTCCCGTTTGAGTTTTAACATATTCCCATGCCCTATCACCATAGTAATACTCTCCACCAATTCCATGATATAAAGTTTCTAAAGTTTTTTGAATATTAATTGCTTGAGTTCTATTAGGATAATAAAACATAATTCTTATTGGCTGATAACCAGCCTGCTTAATAACTCTTATTCTAGTGTGTTCTTTGGTAATATGATCTCCATCCGTAGTTGCATCTTTCCATTTTATTTCACAAGCTTTGTTGTTTACTAAACAATCAATTTCAAAACGTTTAGGTCTAACTCCTATTGTATTTTCAATCATAACTTTTTCTTGGGTGTCAGGAAATGTTTTTTTAAAACAAATAATTGTTGCCACTTCTAAAAAGCTACCAGCATACTTGTATAAAAATCGCCCTTTATTTTGATAGACATCAATATTAACCCCTTCATCCATCGAAATACCTAGTACTCTATATATAAGAAAATGTGAATTATCATCTTTTGCCATTTCGGTAATTCTCTCATCAATTCTCAAATTTAATTCATCCCGATATTTTTTTGCTAAAGCCCGAATTTCCGTTTTTACTTCTTCTTGCATTTTATTACCTCCTTAAAGATTAATAACACATCTATTATATCATTTCCCCCCACTAAAATCCAATCTATTTAGTTCATTTTTAATGCTTTCAAACAAATTTTTGCCTTACTAAGCCTCAATTATTTCATATTATATTAAATAAAAAACTATAGCTTTAACCACTATAGTATTTAATTAATATTTACATAGTTACTAAACCAACTTACAAAGCCATCTAAGCTTTTATAATAATCCGTATCCTCATCACTATTTGCATCCAGTGCATCTACCAAATTACCATCATGATAAATAGCAAAAGACGGATAATATTTTATGTCCTTTGACAACTCTGTTTCTTCCATATTAGTAAAAGACAGTTTATAAAAGCTAATTTGATATTCTTCTAAAAATTCATTTAAGACATTTTCAAAATCCAAAGAAGAGGGACACAAATTTTGATAGATAAAAACCCCAAAAGATTCCTCTTTTTCTATTAACTCATTAAATTCTTCTATACCTATTTCTCTAACACGAGAATTATTATAATATTCTTCCTCTAGCCAAAACGGTTCTATTTCATTATTACCACATCCAGCTAACCCTAAAGAAAGTAACAAGATTAGAAATATTTTCCTCACTCTTCTACCTCATGTAAGTTAGCAAAATCAATATCATGATAAGTTACCTTCCAAAAATCATAAGAAACACTACCATCATCACTAGTCTTTTTAACATCTACATTATGACTTCCTTCATAATACCAATAACCACCGACATTATAAATTTTCTCTTCATCCCAACCAAGGGTAACTAGCATATTTTTCATCATACCAGCATATCCCCCGCCTCCACACATTAAGAATATATATTTATCTTTAGGGAAGAAATATTCAAGTATTTCCATAGATTCTTCATAATTAGCTACATACTCTCCATCTTCGAAAGTAAATAAAGTAGTTCCCGTATAAGTATCACCAACTTCTGAAGGCAAACCGGTTACATTTACAATAAGGGGATATGGTATCGCCTCAAACCCTTCTACAAAACCTGATAGATAGGCATCGCCCCCAATCGCTGCATAATCCCCGGGATCAACAAGCATCCGCATATCAAAATACACACTATCACTGCGATTTAAATAATTATCAATAGTCTCTTCATTAATATTCTTATCAATTCCAAATTGTTCTCCTCTAATTCCCTCTGTTACTTCCGGGATTGGTAATTCTGATAAAGTATCATTGCTCTCACAACCACATACTAAGATCAGCAAAGCTATAATTAACCCAAACCCCAAAATTCTTTTTTTCAATTTTATCACTCCTTCACCTGACCATTATATCCCCCTTTTTAATAAATTCCTATCAAGTTCAAGTTGAAAAAACTCAACTTTCAGTTGAGTTAAAAATTCATTATCTTTTAAAAACATATTCCCGATGATAAGCTAAATATTTTTCTCTTCCCTCTGTAGGCAATTTGGGCACTTTTTTACCGGTAAATATATTTAATCTTTTTTGATTCAAAGGTGATAGCCAAGGAGATACAAGCATAGTTCCATCATCCATAAATGATATAAATCCCCGATCAAACAAACTATCATAAGTTGGTGTAAAAATAAAGCCATTTTTATGATCAACTTTTTCCGTATTATTTGATTTAACCCATGGTTTTATATGCGATGCTACCAACAATCTTTCATCATTAACCATCGTAATTGGACAAAATGGACACTCATCCAACAACTTTTGCCGATATTTACCTTGACCCCTTCGCGATTCAATAATAACTTCTTTTTGCCCTTCAGATAACCGTTTATTTTCTTTAATTGCCACTTCACTTTGCTTATTATTTTGATAATCGACAAATGGTCGAAAATAAAAAAGTGTTTCCTGATCTTTTTGTAATTTCATAATAGCCAAATAAGAAATATTTGGTAAAGAAATTTCTCTAATCAAGTCATAAGCTTTAGATAAAGAATTAATATATATTCTTGGTGGTTAAAACATCCACCCGATAAATATCAAAATAAATAAATTCCTCAGTCATACTATTGATCTTTTTTATATGTTTGGCATAAATTTCCGGCATCACTTTTTTATTTCTATACTCTTGATCAGGATGTTTATACTCATTTTCACAATCCTGCATATAGCTAAGCAAATCACTTTTTTTAATAACGCACCTATTTTTAAAATCTCCAAAAAAATCTAAAGTAAACTGATCCGTTGTCTGTCCCACATAAAGTTTTGCCTCACCATGCCCCTTCCCAATCTTATTAGCATCTTTAACAAAACAATCGGGAATAGTAATCGATTCTTTTGCATCTAATATTTCATATTCTTTTCCATCAATTTCCATCTTATTCACCCTCCAAAATCATTAAATCAAGCTGTTGTAATATAGCCATAAAATTATTTACCACAATACTATTACCTGCTTGTTTATACATTTGTGTATCACTAACAACTATTTTAAAACGATCATCAAACCCCATCAAGCGCAAACATTCTCTTGGTGTTAATTTTCTTATTCTTTTTCCCCGCGAAATATAATTATCTATTCCTGCTCTATGCATTTTTCCCATTGTGGATAATAAGGGTCTTGCAATATCTAAATCTATTTGTGGCTTTGAATAAAACTTTTTTGTTCCACTTTTAAGAACATAATCCGTTACTTTATCAGAAAGGAAATATTTACTATCTACTTCCCTAGGTCCTTCCCAAATAAAATCACCATGCCAATTAAATTGCTGATTAGCCTTTTCACACAAAGCAATATCACCATTTATTTGGGTATATCTCTTTTGCAGATTTTTCTCATTTGTGACAAAAGCAATTCCTTTATCATTCAAATAATATTTGGAATCCGGATTATCTTCTAATAAATCCTTCATTGTAATATTTAAAGGTATAGGGGTAGGAAAGGTAAAATTAATCCTTTTATCTTTAAACGCTACCACAAATAGTCTTTCTCTATTTTGGGGAATCCCATAATCTTTCGAATTCATAATGCCGGTATATATTTTATAACCCAGTTTCTTAAACTCTTGATCAATTTTCTGCCAAGTTTTTCCCCCATCATGATTAAGTATACCTCTAACATTTTCATAAATAAACATCTTTGGCTCTATTTCTTTTATCAACCGGCAAAAATCAAAAATCAATAATCCCCGTTCATCAAGTAATCCCTTTCTTTTCCCTACCATTGAAAACGATTGACACGGACTACCGCCCACAAATAAATCTACTTTCCCTTTATAGTCTTCGCCATCTAATAGTTTTATATCTAAATGAAAATCTTCTTCTTTAACATCATAATTCGCCATATAGCTTTTTTTAACATAATTTTGTTTTGTACTTTTTTTAGCATACAACTTATCTACATATTCTTTTTTCGCAAGTTTACTTTTCATCGCTTTAATTTTTTTTAATTCTTTTGAAGCATCATATGTAATAGATATATCTCCATTATCGCAAGCAAAAACAATTTCATGAGGAATATTTAATCTATCTAAAGCATGTTCAATGGAACCAATTCCACTAAAGACTGTTGCTAACCTAATCATTTTAACCTCCCACATGTTCAATATAATTATAACACATATTTCTTTTATTGTCTGGTATAAATTAATTTAAACAAAAGGAGTATCCAATAATTAGTTTATAAGCGTAAAAATAATATCCAAGATAAATAATCCTATCAAGATAATTGAAAGTATAACTGGTATTTTCTTTTCCAAACGATTTAGGAAAGGTAAAACACTATAATTTATAACCGTTGCTAAAAAGCCCCAACCAAGCGATACTTCCAAGCAAATATATTTGCCATAATTAAAGCGCATATTCGTATAATCCCAATAAACCCGGTGAAAAATATGTTCAATCAGCATTCCTCCAGCAAACTCAACGATTGTCATAAGAATAGTAATAATAATATAAAAGATAATTACTTTTAGCCATTTATTTAATTTATACTGGGCTAAAAATTTATTTATAACTACTATTAATAAACCACCAAGGCCATATATAAAAGCCCAAGGTCCATATAAAATACCACTATTAAAAGTATCATTTGTAATAAAATTCAAAATATTTTCAAACAAAAAACCAATTATCGAAAAAATAAAAAAGATATTAACATAATACATATTACCACCTTTACTTAATATACCCATTATGAACAATTTTAGTATCTTTAACAACTATAAAAGCTTTAGGATCAACTTCTTTAATCAGATTAATTGTTTCCATTGTATTTTTACTTTTAACATCAACAATTAACAAATCTTTTTTATCCCGATAACTATTTTTTAACCCTATAACTGAAACCGCACATCCCTCTCGTCTTAAAGCATTAATCAATTTAACATTGTTTCTTGAAGTTGTAACTTCAATACTATTTATATTTTTAATAAATTTTCTTGATAAAAAGCCTCCAATATAAGTTCCTGTTGCATACCCAAGCGAATAAAAAATAGGTATTAATACACTATCAATATTCGTATTTAAAGCTTTCCTAGCCGCGATAAACCAAATAAACACTTCCAAAAAAGCTAAAATAGGGGTAAAAAAACTTTTCTTACGCACCATAATCATAGTCCTAAAAGTTGAAATTGATACATCGACAATTCTTGCCAAAAATATTTCTAAGCATACAAAAAGCATAATACCACCCTTAATATTATGCCTAAAATCCTTAATTACATAACTTTTAATACCGCGACAATTATTAAAATAATAACCACTAAAACAATTAGCATGGCCCCCAAATACTTACTCTCTTTATGTTTCTTATAATCACGATTAATAGGCTCTTTACTATACCTATCACTAAGTAAATTTACCTCCACTTTATTTTTTTCTATTGCTTCTTTTTGGGCCTTTATTTGTTCTTCATCCATCATCGCCCCACAGCTACGGCAAACAAAACCCTGGCTAGGTAAAGCTGCCCCACATCTTTTACAAAACATATTATCACCTATTATTATTGTAAACCAAACCATATTAACTAGTAAAGCAATTACAAAACATTTACATATAATTTACGTTTTAAACTTTTAAATCCCTTAAGCAAAATGTTGCATATAAAGGAATTGCTTTAATATTATTTTCCAAGCCAAAATTTTTAGTACTTAATCTAATCCCGTATTTAGGTTTATATTTATTCATATAAACATTTAGACTTTTTGATTGAACCCGATGATGAGCTTTTACCTCAACAGGAATTATCCCCTCACGAGTTGTAATTAAAAAATCTATTTCTGCATCCCCTTTACTTTTCCAATAAATTAAAGGAATACCCATTGTATTTAACTCTTGAGCCACATAATTTTCAGCAATAGCTCCCTTAAACATAAAATTAGCTTCATCTATAATATCATAAATGCTTACTTCACAAATACTATTTAAAATACCAACATCACTATAGTACACTTTAAATACATCTTTATTTAAATATACTTTTAAAGGAATTTCTACTTTTTCTGTTTTATTACAACTAAGTATTATAGCCCCAGCATTTAACCAATCTAAAGCTGTTTCAAATTTTCTTTTACTAGCCACCTCTTCAATTAACTTATATTGAAACTTCCTATTTTTCTTGGCAAGTTCTCGAGGAATACTTAAATAAACTTTTTCTATTTTAACACTTTCACTCTTATTAATAGTGTACTTATTCATATCACTAATATACATATCTACTATTGATTTAACAATATTTCTATTAAACTTAACTATATCTTTTTCATGAGAAATATAATCGTTAATAGCCTCCGGCATCCCTCCAACAAGCAAATAATGCTTATATAAAAGAAGGGCTTTTTCATGCAAATCTTCTGGCATAGGCGTCATATTTTCATAATGATATCTTATTTCTTCAAGAAGCATATTTTGACCCAAAGCCATAAGAAATTCTTTGAAACTCATAGGATACATATACTCAAGAACTACTTTACCAACTGGAAAAGAAGAATTAAACCGGTTCAATTTAACCCCAAGTAAAGAACCAGCACAAATTATTTTATAATTTTCCTTACTTTCACAAAAATATTTTAATGAAGTAATAAACTTTTCCGACACTTGAACTTCATCAAAGAAAAAAACAGTAGATGATATATCAATAGGTTGTTCTAATCTAACTTCAATTTTCTGCATTATTTCTTCCGGTTTTAATGTTTCCTCAAAAATAGAAGCTATATCCAAATCTTTTTCTAAATTAAAATATAAATAATGTTCAAAATTATTTTTACAAAACTCCTCAATAAGATATGTTTTACCAATTTGTCTTGCTCCTATAACCATTAAAGGTTTATTCATCCCACTAGCTTGCCAAGATTTTAAAGTATACTCAAATTCTCTTTGCATATAATCACCCTTTCTATAAGTAGATTTTAACATAATTAGTTAAAAAATGCAACTTTTTGGCACCACTTTTTAATGAAAAATGCAACTTTTTGGCACCACTTTTTAGTGAAAAATGCAACTTTTTGGCACATAAATAAAAAATAAACCTTATTTCTCGGTCTATTTTGTCTTTCTTTTTTGTATTTGATAAGCAATATATAATGATAACCGGTAAGGGACCAAGCGATTAAAAAACAGGGTAAGCTTCATAAGTAAAGTCGGAACAATTATCATTTTCTTTTTAAATAACTTATCTATAGCATACTCAGCCACTTCATAACTACTAGCTTCCTTAATGGCAAAAGATCCATGAGCTACCTCATTAAACTCCGTTGCAACTGGTCCTGGGCATAAAGCACAAATTGTAACATGACTTTTTTCTCTTCTTAGCTCTTCATTAATAGCCATCGTAAGTTTAGTAACATAATTTTTCGTTGCATAATAAGTACTAAGTCTTGGCCCGGCCATAAATCCCGCACTAGAACAAACATTTAAAATATAACCAGCATCTCTTCTTCTAAAATCTTGTAAAAATAATTTTGTTAAAACATGATAAGCCCGAACATTTAAATCAATCATTTTAAGTTCTGTATCCAAATCAGTCTTATAAAACTCTCCAAACAAACCAAAGCCCGCATTATTAATTAATATATCGATCTTTTCCTTCTTAACTTTTTCATACAATTTATAGCAATTATCTAAAATACTTAAATCAAGAGCTATAATTGTAACTTTATTATCAAATTCTTTTTTTAACTCTAAAAGCCGCTCTCGTCTTCTTGCTACTAAGATAAGATCATATCCTCTTTTGGCTAGTACTCTAGCCATATCTCTTCCCATCCCCGAAGATGCCCCCGTAATTAAAGCTAGCATAAGTTCACCTCTATTTTAATATTTCCTAAAAAAGCATTGTTATACTTTCTTTTGCAAAACTTCAAGTAAAGCTGGCAGCATTTGTTTTTTTCTTGAAACCAAATCAGGAATATAAACGCCTTCATAAGTTTCTTTTAAATCAAACGCATCACTAATAATATCTTCTGCCTGTGAATTATAAATTACATAACTTCCATTTTTATAGACATCCGTTATAAACAAAACACTACACAAGTAGTTTCCACTGCTAAGTTCATCTAGTTTAGCAATATACTCATCCATATTTGCCTCAATATCATTAAAATCCATCGTCATAACTTGAGAAATACCAAGCATATTATTACCCACACTATAACTCTTAAAGTCTTGATGAATAAGGTCATGAACACTAATACCTTTAATACTTGAAGCGGCCTTAAACATCTGATAACCATAATCATCGATATTAACATGAGCAATTTTCGCTAATTTCGAAGCTGCAAAAAGATCTTCCTCAGTTGTTGTTGGTGATTTAAAAATAAGCGTATCTGATAAAATAGCACTAAGCATAAGCCCGGCAATATCTTTCGGAATACTTACCTTTTTTTCGACAAACATATTATAAATAATAGTACAAGTACATCCTACCGGCATACTTCGAAAATTAATTGGCACATTAGTACCAATTGCTCCCAAGTTATGATGATCAATAATCTCAGTAATTTCTGCTTCTTCAATACCTATTGCACTTTGGGCCAAGCTATTATGATCAACTAAAATAACTTTTTGTTTATTATAATTATCGACATTAGTAACTTTAAGAAGTCCCAAACATTCATTTTTATTATTAACTACCGGATAATTCGTATGTCCCACAGTGTTTGCTAGATCCAAAAAATCTGTCCGATAAGCTTTACTATTAATGGTAATTGGCTTTGAATTAATATCGATAATCTTAATTCGATTACTTAAAATAACTTTATTAGCCGTATCAAAACTAGCATATTTACTAACAATAACATTTACATGATTCAAACTAGCCTTCTTAAGTAATTTATTTGGTAAAACATGATTACCCGTTAAAACAATTAATTTAACTTTAGAAGCTATCGCATACTCTAAAATTTTATAACGATCACCAACAATCAAAATATCATCACTAGAAAGTTTTACTTCCTCATGAAATGTTTTACTCTGAAAAGAAGCCACCATGACATTACCTTTTATAACATCATCAAACTGCAATAAAGCTACCCCATCAACACTATTTAAAATATTCTCATAGCTAGTATCAACTTTTTCTTTATCTCCACAAATTAAAAACTTAGCAATCTCTTTTAAAGTAACAAAACCGGTTAATTTTTTAGCCTCATTAACTAAAGGTATTGCTGTCAGACCTTCCTTTTGCATAAACATAAAAGTCTCATTAATTGAATCTCCCTCATGGGCAATCGCTTTCTTATTATACTTAATATCTTTAATTCTTACCTTCGTATCATTTAAATAATCCGGTTCTTTAACTTTAAAATAATCCATAACAAACTTAGCTTCATTATTTAAATGTCCCAAAACTTTCGGAACTGTATTCTTTCCCGTTTCATTTAAAAGATAAGACAAAGCTATACTTGCACATACACTATCGGTATCCGGATTACGATGTCCAAAAATAAATGTTTGCATAATTTCCCTCTTTCCTTAAACATTTTCATTTAATTGTAAAATCTCATATTTACTCATATAAACAATTTGCTCTTCACGTATGCGATTGTTTTTTTGATAATCTTGATAATTAATTAACAATTCTTCCAATTTTTTAGTAGATAACAGCTCTTGCGTTTGCCTATATTTAGTTATTTCGGCAAATCTTTCGATTGTTAATTTTGTATTAAACTGTGCATAACTATCTTCTCTAATAACTTTCTCTACAGGATTAGTAGCATCAATATACCAATTATATGGATAATATAAATTTTGTAATTTCCCCGCTATCTTATCAAGAGCAATAACCTCTATATAATCGTCTTTTATATCAGCTATTAACATAGGATGTTTAATTGTTGCTACTTTATCTATTTGATATCGAACTTTTAACCACAATACTTGCCCAACTTTTAAATCATCTATCATATTTTTAAAGCATTTATTAATCCTTTATATCTTTTCTTATATTCCAAAATATTTTTCTTTACATCCATAACAGGAGCATTATATGTATCATTAGATAACTTTTTCCACTCAGGATCTTCATGAGTAATCTCAATTAGTTCTTCATAAGTAGCATTTTCTAGTGATAAATATATTTTATCTAAGAAATCTTTAACTTGTGGTGGTAAAACAACATCAACATTTTTGCTAACTAATATCCCATAAGAACTCATAATATTTAAAACAACCGGCCCGTTATCATAAGCAACAATATCATCTTCAAATAACTTGGTATCATATTTAGCCAAATAAACAACTTGAGCTAAAAACAAATACTTATTAAGACGAATATTACCTTCATACGACTTTCTATTATTATAACTAACCACATTTTGATTAAACAATTTTCTTTCTTTATCTTTAGCTAAAAAATATAAAGCAACATCCTTTGCTGTAAGCATAATATCACTTCCTATTCTATAATATATTCTATCAAAAAATTAATGCAAAGTAAATCTCTTCTCACAAATACATATCATACACCATTTGCTCCAAAAAAACAAGAAAAAAAGGGAAGTATAAGTCCTTCCCTAAAAGTGTGAGTTTGAGTTTATATGTTATTTTTCTTGTATAGGTTTATAAAGTGTGTATGTTTAATATATCTTCCTTTATCACTTCTCCTTTCATGATAACAGTATACTAAACAATTATGAGCATTTTGTGTAATTTAAGTGAAAGAATCAAGTTTTACACTATTTTTTTATTTTAAAATAAAATGTTGATCCCTTCTTAGCTACACTTTTAACTCCATAATCAAATTTATGTTTAGAAAGTATTTCTTTAACAATAGAAAGGCCAATACCTGTTGAGACAACATTACGTTGATGTTTCTTTTCACTTTTATAATATTTATCCCAAATATATGGTATTTCTTCCTTTTTAATTCCTTTACCCGTATCTCTAACTTCGAGCAAAAATTCTTTTTTACTTTCGGTTAAAGTTACAAACACTTTTTTATCATCACCTGTATAGTTTATAGCATTATTAACTAAATTATAAATAACCTGCATAATTTTACTACGATCAGCCTTAATTATAGCTTTATCAGGTAAAGCAACAACAAATTCATAATCTTCGGTTGTCTTAAGTATTTCATAGCGCTTCATAACTTCTCTAACTACTTCTACCAAATCAAACTCTTCTAGGCAAAGTGTATCCGCATCCGCCTGCATTTTTGATAAATCCAAAATATCATTAACCAGCACATTTAATCTTTCTGTTTCATCAATAATAATATTTAAGTCTTTATCCATCTTATCTTTATCTTTATAAGAAATATCTCTTACCATTTCCGCATAAGCTCTAATCATAGTAAGTGGTGTTTTAAGATCATGAGACACATTAGCCATCAAATCTCGCCTTAACTCATCTATATGTGACAAATCTTTACTCACATGATTTAAAGTATTAGCCAGTTCATCTATTTCCAAAACATCACTATTATCAAACTGGATATCATAATTACCTTCTCCCAGTTCTTTAGCTTTTTTCGTAATATTTGTAATTGGTCTCGTTATTTTAATTGATAAAAAATAAGAAATAAAACAAGCAAGAACAATTATTATAATAGTAATATAAATAAGTTGGCCCTTTAAAACAATATTAGCCCCATCTATATCTTCCAAGGTTGAATAAACAAAAACATAACCATCATCAACTCTAATCCCTGATAACAAAGCTTTTGTTTCCGAAACACTATTAATCAGTTTAATATTTGATGTATCATTACCACTTGCTATTACCTCATCCATTAAACTAGTAATCTGACTATTATTTTTATTTAAGCCACACCCTACCATAAGCGTATTATATAAAATTTTATCACCACTATTTAAAGTATATTGAATACAAACGGTATTATCATACGCTATAGCTTCCAAATCCGTTAATAACTCACTAACACTAAGTTTACTAATACTACTAACTATATTAGCCATTTTCTTTTCTTGATAATCTTCATAGGAAAATTTAAGCAAAATATTTTGGGAAAGAAATAACATTAATAATATCGTAATACTAAAAATAACTAAATATAAAAGGGTTTTAAAATTAATACTTCTAATCTTTTTCTTTAGCATCAAATTTATACCCCATTCCTCGAACTGTTTTAATAACATCACGATATTTACCTAAATTATTTCTAAGGGTCTTAACATGAGTATCAACGGTTCGCTCATCCCCATAAAAATCATACCCCCATATATTAGTTAATATAGCTTCTCTTGATAGAGCAATATTTTTATTTTGCATAAAATACTTTAACAGTTCATATTCTTTGGGTGTTAAAACTACTACTTTCCCATCAATAGTCACTTCATGAGCCAAATCATCCAATACTAAAGTTTCATATTTAAATGTTGCTTCTTCTTTCTTCACTCTTTTCATTATCGCTTTAATTCTTGCTACTAACTCTTTAGGTGAAAAAGGTTTTGTGACATAATCATCAACCCCAATATCAAAGCCAATCAACTTATCAAACTCTTCATTACGGGCCGAAAGCATAATAAAAGGAACATCTTTTATTTTTTTTATTTCTCTTACCGCCTGATACCCATCCATTTTAGGCATCATAATATCCATCACCACTAAATCAACATCTTCTTCTTTAATAATATTAACTGCTTCTATCCCATTTTCTGCTTCTAAAACTTCAATATTTTCTAACAGCAAATACTCTTTAATAACATTCCGAATTAAAGCTTCATCATCACAAACTAGTATTTTCAAAGCTAACACCTCCAAATACATATATATTATAACAGAAATGTGAAAAATATATGAAAAAAACAACCCTTAAGGTTGTATAAAAGTACAAGTATATCCTAAATTCCGATAATAATTTCTAAGTTCGCCATAACCGGTTGGTAAAGTTGAACCTGCTTCTTGATCAAGTTCGGTTTTTGTAAGTCTTCTTGTTAAAGTAAGCGTTAACTCTTCATCGGAAAAACTAGGTGTTCCTGTTACATTATTATAGGTAACAGTATCACTATCTTGATTATTCTCTTTAAAGGTATTATATTCACTTTCACTATCAAAAGTAAAAGTATAAGTTCTAATAATTGTTCCCTCCAAAATATTAGCAACAATTGGCAGTCTAACTTCCTCACTACTAGCCGTACAACTCAAATACAAATCAGGAACATCTTCACTGGTAACATGAAGATTAGCTGTAACAACAACTTCATTATCATACTCATCTCTTACGATTATATCCACATGATAATCGTTGGCACTTTCTAAATAACCTGAAAGAGCCTCACTATCACTAAACTCATAAGAGCACCCACTAGCATCGGTACAACTGGCAATAAAATCTTCTTCCGCTACACTACCGCCAACTTCTACCGTTACATCTCTTAATTCTACTACTGGGTCGGTCGTATCAACAACTGTTGCCGTCCCCGTATATGTAACACCATTACAAGTAATATTAAAATTATATATTGCTCCAACTTCCTCCGTACTAGTTATACTAGAAGTATCAAGCGAACAACTACTACTAGCTATTCCACTAAATGTCGCATAATCATCAATATTACTAGATACTTCTGAACCAACTTCAATTGTTACTTCCCGTGGTGTTACAACTACACTAGGCTCATTAGATATATTTAATAAAATATAAACTCCTACCCCCACTGCCGCAATACAAAGAACGATAATCATGACAAAAATAAGTTTATTACCCTTCTTTTTCTTCTTAGGCTCTTCTTCAATTACAGGAGGAATACTAGTTGGTTGATTATTAATTGGAGGTACCGTTCCAACCTCATTAAATACCGGTGTTGTATTAATCGGTTCAGGAATATCATAACTAACCGGTTCTACAGGTGGTATATCACTAGCCCCTTGAGTAACTGGAGGTATCTCGCTAACAGGATCAACATTCAAAGTCTCCACTGGTTCACTAGCTTCAATACTACCAAGTGATACCGCATTTAACCCTTCATTATTTTTCTCGTTATTATTTGGCATATTATTATTCATACTATCTAGCCCCTTTATTATACCCTAATTATATCCTAAACTAACCCAAAATGCAATAACAAAAGATAACCAAAACAAAAGTATATGAATAAAACATCATATACTAAATACTTTACACAATCCCCAAAAGATTGACAACAGTTATACACATATTTACACTCAATTTACAACAAATGGATCATCAGCTGTACCACTACCTGTTAACTGCACATCAGCCCTCAGATTTAATACTGGGCGCACCCCATACGTGGGAGTTACGTAACTGTCGCGCAGGCCGCCATTCGAATACACATGGAACCCGTAAGCATCGCTGCCGTTAAAGTAAGACGGAGACAAAGCCCAATATGCACTGTTCGTATATAGGTAATAACTATCATTATTAGTTTGATATACTCCTCCAGCATAGGCTACTTCATCCGCCGTGATTAATCCGACTGGATAAGTTAACGCTTCATTCCCTATTCCTGCACCATCTACGGTATATAGATCGTTATCAGGATCAGGACAATCATATGTTGGTGTTTTATTTGTATACAATCTATATCTTGCTCCATAATATGTTATGGTTGTTCCGGTTCCGCCTGTATCATTTGGCGCTCCGTTATACGTTGTTGTTGATGTTCTATCTCCACAGAAGCCGGTTGTTGTTGATATCTTACTCGTGTACTCACTATTATTTGCTATATTATTTTGGTACCACGTATCTACAGTGCCTTTGATCGTACTACTTGTCTCTAGTCCATGCACCTGTCCACTTGTATACATATATCCTACATACATATTATTATTAGACGAACTATTGAATGTACTTGTGCTTGATAACTGGGTACTTGTTCCTGTGGTACTAGTACCAGTGCCATTATAAATGATCCTGACTGTTCCATCACCATTAATCCTAATAATCCGCCAGTAAAATCCGGCAAATGAGAGCCAGTTTTCAGTTGTATTACCGGCAAAGTAATAACTGGTCCCTTCTCCATCCGGGGCTTGGTATATGGTGCCATTAGTGTTTGATGTTAATACTGATGAAAAGCTTGTCCTTTCTTGGATCGTTTTATTGGCAAGGATATAATCAGCAGCTACAGCTTCATCAAAATACAAATAACAACTTGTTCCACTTTTAGTTAGATCATCTATGTTTAATCTAGCGTTAATTACATCCCAACTAGGTATTGACCCATTACTACATACACTTTTTTCGCTATTTAATGCATATCCACTTTGGGGTATATCTTCACTTTCTAAGTATGACCCATCTTCTTGCTCGATATAGGCCGCTATTATTTGAATGTCAGGGGATGCATTACTCATTTCTACCGTTACTTCACCCGTGAAGGTACCACCTATATCACTATTTTGATTTTGATCTAAGTTTGGATACTCTAAAACTACATAGTAGTATACTGTTTCTCCACTTGATAAGGCTGTTATAAACTCATCTTTAACAAGGGTTATGTTGGTGTCCCCTGTGTTTATTGTACCATTTGCTACACTCGTTCCTAGAGAATCAATATTACTTATTGAACAGTTTTCTAAATACCTGATAGCTCCATTTACTGTTTCTCTTGTTTTCTCACATGTTGCTTCAACATCTATGTTAGTGCTAGTTTTATATACAGTGTAATTAAGGGGTGTATTTAAAGTATTAGTTCCTTCCCATATTAAGTTATAAGGTATTAATTCATTATCGCCGGTTGCGGTTACTCTAACCCTTGCCACATTTGTGTGTCCTGGGTATATATCGGTATCATTAAACTCTAATGTTCCTTCAACAATAAAGGTAGAATTATTAATATTTACGAGGGTTCCCTCTCCTGTTGATGATGTACCACCACTAAAAATGCTCCCCGAGAAGTATGCTAGTGATATTCCTCCTACTAATAATAAGGCTAATACGATAATTATTAATCTTTTTTTCATTCTTATCCATCCATTCCTACCCATTTTATAACAAATAAATATTAATTTCATTACATTCGACAAAACTTATCAAAACAATATTTTATTCGCTATTTATGATAGTTATATTTTACCTATCATATATAATAAATATACATTATTATTGAAAATAAGTCAATAAAAAACTTGAGTACAAACCCAAGCTATTTCAAAACATTTAAGTTATTAGTTTTCTCCAGTGTATCTACTTCTGTTCGGTAATTTAAAGCTAACCCAATTGTAAATATATATGATAACAAATAAAGCCAAATCATTAAGACCACAATACTAGCTAAATTACCATAAAAAACATCATATCTTGCAAAATTAGTTGTATATAAAGAGTATATGTATGTTATTAAGATAAATCCTACGGTGGTAAATATAGCTCCCTTATTTACTTGATTACTATTAATCTTTTTATCAGGTGCCATGGTAAATATAATTTTAATAAAAACAAAGATAATAAACCATGATACTGGCCCTTTAAGTACACTTATAGCTAAAGTAATATTCGTAATAAGTTTTTCAGATATATCCATAATTTGTAACATTTCAATAATCTTATTACCAAATACACTAAATATAAGTAAGAACACAAACAAAAGAATAATAATTAAAATCATGAATAATGATTTTAATCTTCGCTTCCAAAAACTTGAATTTTTAATACCATAAATCATATTCGAACTTGATATAACTGATGCTGCTCCATTACTAGCAATAATATAAGCAATAATTAAGGTTAAATAAAAATTCCAATCGGCACTAATTATAACATTAGTACCCAAAAGCATATTAGCAAATTCATTACTAAAAGATTGACTAATAAAATCACTTATAAAATGAAGATCAAAATGAAATATCGAAGCAATATAAGTTAAAATGGTAATTGTTGGGGCAATCGATAAAACAAAAGAAAAGGCTAAATGTCCCGGCAATACTTCCATTTCCGGTTTTTTAATGATCTTAAAAAAGTCTTTAGCCCCCCTTTTTAATTTATCCCGCATTTTTCTCCTCACTTTTCTTCTTTTGCTTTTTCATCTCATCTGTCGCTTCCAATATAGCATCCTCAATTGTCTTAACATTATCGTTAATCATTGAATAGCCAAATTCTGCTCCATATTCATAAGGAAGCTTTTTAAATTCTTTATTTAATTTATGAATATAATTAACTACTTGTTTTTGGGTAAATCCTACCAAATAAACCAAAAACTCATTACCATCTGTTCGCATTATATCACTATTATTAAGTTGCGTCTTAATTAAAATATTAGCCGCTGCCTTAATTTGTTTATCACCCTCTTCATAACCCAAAGTATCATTAATAAATTGAATATTATTAAGATCGATTACAATCATAGTTTGGGGATAAACTGTATTATTATTCCAATTATATATATATTCATTAAGATAATTTCGATTTTTAAGACTAGTAAGCTGATCAATAAACTTCATCTTATTATCTTTCTTAAACTTTTTAGCCACTTTTATTCTTTTACTACTCTTATAAAATACAATGAATATTATAGCTAAAGCTAGGATCGTAATTAAAATATATTTAGCAATAGTTCCCAAAATACTTCCCGTTCTAACCGTCATCTCATGTGAATACATTCCCTCATATATTACTTCATTATTATCAATTACCATCGCATACTTACTAAACAAAGTATAAAAAGCACTATCTACTTTTGATTTAAACTGATAAGTACTTAAAAGGGAATTAGTATATCTTTCTGTATAATTATCTAAAGTACTACTAGAATATAAATCAAATATATTTTTATCAATTACAATAATTTCATTATCTCTATTAAGTCTTCTTAAATCTCCTTCATCTTCATAAGTCTCAATATTAATTCCTTCCATACTACTTAAATAATTATAAATAATACTATTTTCTTCCACATAAACCGTTTGTCCAACTAAACCGTTTACACTATTGATGGCTAAATTATTTTCATTATTCGCAATAACACTAAAACGCACTACTAGGTTCGAATCAGCCTCATAATAATCATCACTTATATTATAATAATTAAAATATAAATCTACTTCCCCACTATCTATAGCTCGCTCAAACCTATTTAAATTCCGATACTTAATATAATTAAATTCAATCTCACTAAAATGACTAAAATCATATAGATACATGGCAATAATACCCCCATAATTACCACTCATTATAACTTCATAAGGACTATTATTAATAAATCCATAATTATAAGTTACACTCCTCATCGCATCTACTTCAGTCTCCGTTATACCTAAAGCACTCGTAAACAAACTAAACTCGGCTTCTTTTAAATAACCATCCAAATTATCTTGATACCAATTATTATAAAACTTCTTAATAATACTTGTTAAAGTATTATCTTCCCCTCTTATTACATAATAAAACTTTACATCCGATAAATGATAATTAATATAATAATCATTTTCTAAAATCTCATCTAAATAAATACTTAAAGGCACCATTATATATTCAATATCTTCTTGGGCATCTAAAGCGGCCAATAATTCTTCTTCACCATCATACTGACTAATTGTAATATTACTAATATCAGCTAGATAATTACTAACATATGAAGCCTCATCATTTATAACGCCCACTCTTAATCCTTCTAAATCCAAATAATTTCTAATTACAATATCATTTAACCCTACTAAAACATAATGATCCGTATAAAAGACAAGATCATCATCACTTAAAGTTCTTGTAACTCCCAAAGTAAGTCCACTTGGATTTTCTTTATAATTAAAAGTAACCGGATTTATTTCTAACTGATATTCGCTTGCTAAATCATCCAAAAACTCATAAAACACGCCATCCCCTGTATTCCCAAACAAATTAACATCATTAATAACATTAATATTTTGAACGGTATTAATATTATTATTTATCCAGCGGCGTTCACTAGCTGTTAATCTTCCTTCATCATTTAAAATCCGATACGTAACAAGACCAATTATTACTACCGCCAAAATAATTACAATGCTAATAATTACACTTTTTTTATTTTTCATAAATTACCTACTCTTCCGCGTTAACTTCCTCTTCTTCAAACTCGGTATTATTATTCCAAACTATACCACCTGTTCCTGATACATTTCTTGCTCCAATTATCCTAAATCCTTCGGTCTCCTCGGTCGCATCAGCTTGAATCATAAATTCTAAATCATAAAAGCTTAAAGTTTCTTCAGAAAAATAATCAAGGCTAGCCAAAGCTATACTTTGAGCTTCTACCAAAGTTGTCGCTGGCACAAAGTCAATCGTAATATATATTACTTTTCCACTAACTCGCATACCTACTTCCAAAACTAAATCACTTTCTTTTATTTGATCCATAATCTCTTGCTGTGCATCACTATCAAACGGATAATTTTCTATTTCCTCTAATCTATCACCATACTTAGAACTAGAATCCCCCACAAAATATGTAACAACAACAATACTTATTGCAATCAAACAAGCAATTATAATAAATAATAAGACAAATAAAACACTATTTTCTTGCCATATTTTTTTTATTTTTTTCATCTTTCACCTCTATAGCTAATTTATTATAACATTATTTAGCTTAGAAGACAATTTATAATTAATTTACAATTAATGTAAAATAAAAATGTAAATAGTTTACAAACTATCTACAATTTCTTTAAACTTATCTTCATTCCAAATTGTTATTCCTAGCGATTCTGCTTTCGCATACTTACTTCCCGGCTCAGTTCCCACGATCACTACATCGGTCTTTTTACTAACACTATCGACCGCATTACCCCCATATCTTTCAATTAACGCTTTTATCTCATCCCGACTCATAAAGCTAATTGTTCCGGTAATTACGAACTTTTTACCGGTAAAATTTTCATTCGAAAGATTTTGTGTCCCTAAATATTTCATATTAACTCCCAAATCTTCTAAAGTCTTAATTAGCTCTATATTGGTAGGATTATGAAAAAAATTAATTATATTTCCCGCCAAAACTTCCCCAATATCTTTAATACTAATTAACTCATCATAACTAGCTTGCGTGAGTCTATGCATATCTTGGTAAATACTCGCCAATAATTTCGCATTTTTCTCCCCAATTCCCGAAATTCCTAAACCAAAGATTAATCTTTCCACACTATTATTTTTACTCTCTTCAATAGCTAGAAGCAAATTATTAACTTTCTTTAAGCCATATCCTTCTAATTCGATTATTTCTTCCTGATGTTCTTTTAAATGATAAAAATCGGGAATAGTTCTCACAAATCCTTCATTATAAAAATCTTCTACGATCTCTTCTCCCAAGCCATCAATATTCATAGCCTTCCTGCTCGCAAAATGAATTAATCCTTCCATATTTTTCTTCGGACAAAGATCATTTACACAAAAATAATCAACATTACCTTTTTTAACAAGCTTACTCCCACAAATAGGACAAGTACTAATCATGGTAAACGCTTTTTCCGTCCCCACTCTTCTTTCTGTCTTAGCCTCTATTACTTCCGGAATAACATCGCCCGCTTTTTTTATCGCCACTATATCCCCAATCCGCAAATCAAGACTCCGGCAATAATCCTCATTATGTAAAGTTGCTCTTCTAATCGTTGAACCCATAACTAAAACCGGTTCTAATACCGCATTAGGAGTTACTTGTCCTGTTCTACCTACACTAAATTTAATATCGACTAACTTCGTCAAAACCTCTTCCGCCGGAAATTTATAAGCCGTCGCCCATCTTGGGTATTTAGCCGTAGCACCAAGTTTTTGTTGCATTTCAATATCGTTTACTTTAATAACAATCCCATCTATCTCATAAGGCAAGCTATCTCTTTTTAGGGTATACTCTTTGATAAAATCTAGGATCCCATCCACACTAGATACTAATTTTGAGGCCGGATTAACTTTAAAACCTAACTTCTTCATATAATCTAGTGCTTCATAATGGGTTTTTATCCCATAATCTAAAGGATTAGGCAAATGATAAATCCACGTATCTAAATGTCTTTTAGCTGCCACTTTTGGATCTAACTGTCTAATCGAACCAGCCGCAGCATTTCTTACATTTTGTAGTTTTACTTCGCCCATTTTTTCTCTTTCCAAGTTTATTTTATCTAAAGTTTTTTTATTCATATAGATTTCGCCCCGAACTTCGATATCTATATCTTTACCTAAATCAAGAGGAACCGTTTTAATTGTTTTAACATTGTGGGTAATATCCTCCCCAACTACCCCATCACCACGTGTGGCGGCATACTTAAGTTTTCCATGTTCGTAATGTAGCGATACACTTAAACCATCAATTTTCAACTCACAAACATATTCCGGTTTAAAACCAGCATTTCTAATTCTTTTATCAAAATCCCTAATTTCTTCTTCATTAAAAACATTAGCTAAACTAATCATCGGAATAGCATGTCTCACCTTCGAAAATTTATCAATGGCCTCTCCCCCTACTCTTTTCGTGGGGCTATTTGGATCAGCAAATTCTGGATACTTTTCTTCTAAATTAATCAGTTCTCTTAAATACTTATCATATTCTTGATCAGTAATACTGGGATTATCTAAATTATAATATTCATAATTAGCTTTATTTAAAATAGTAGTTAATTCTTCAATTCTCCTCTTTGCATCCATATTAATTCCAAAGCTTCTTTGGATACTCTCCCTTCTCTATTAAAGCGGCAATGCACGATTTTACTCCTTCCAAGTCTTCCCTATAAGTCATTCCAAGCCACGTACTACTAGAAACGACATTTTTAAGGGTAATAACATTCTCTTCCAATTTTTCTTTAACAAGCTCTGGTAATAAAGCTTCACTTTTTAAAATAACTTCATCATCCTGATCAAAAAAGCGTGAAAAATATTCTTCCAAATAATCATAAAAGTGATGTTTAAAAGCAAACATATTAACCGCAACAGGATGATCGAGCTCTATTTTAAAAGAAGCATCTCCATTTAATGGTTCGGCAAGGGCATAATCACCCATTGTTGTCACTTTACTTTCCACTAACTCTTTTATATCCCCTTCCTTGGGAAAGCAAACGGCTCTTTTAACACTTCCATATAAAGAAGCTGTAACTTGATAAGGAAAAGTAATGGAAGCATAATGATTTTCATCTTTATCTTGATCCAAAAACGCTGCGGCTTTTAAATAAGCATCATATCCATAAAAATCATCAGCATTAATAACGACAAAATCACCATCTACCTCCTTTTTACTAGCTAAAACAGCTTGGATAGTTCCCCATGGTTTTTCCCGAACTTCAGCTAAATATTGTTTTTTGGGTATATCACTTAACTCTTGATAAGCATAAGCTACTTCTATCTTCCCCTCTACTCTTGCCCCAATTGTCTTTTGAAAAGTTTCTTCTAATTCTTTTTTAATAACAAAAACTATTTTTTTAAAACCAGCTCTTTTGGCATCATAAACCGAATAATCAATAATAAATTCGCCATTTGGCCCCACCGGTTCAATTTGTTTTAACCCCCCAAAACGGCTACCCATACCCGCCGCCATAACTACTAAAGTTTTACCTTTCATAAATCCTCCTAATTTACCTAATTATAACATTACTATTTTTTTTCGACAACTACCTATTAAAGCTTTGATCAAAAAATTCATTTACCTCCCAATTTTTAGTAAACAAGTTTAAATTAGTTTCTTTTAAAGCTTTTCTTAAATTATGATCATAAATACTTTTTCCGATCATAAATATTTTCTTTATCGCTAAGGGATTACTTTTAATTTCCTTTTTTAACTCCCAAGCTAGAAAAAGGGCGATCACATATCTAATTGAAGCTCTTAACAGTAAGCCATTTTCATTAATAATCATTCGTAAATATTCCTTATTTTTTACCCTAAACACTTCCTTTAATAGTGGGTTACACTTTTTTATATATTTATCAATTAACTCTTCACTTATAATGCCATGTTTTTTATATATATTAACTAACATTAATTCAAATAACAAATTATAAGCATTATCTTTCGTATAAAAGATTCTATTTAAAAAATAGCCATAAGCATCTTTCCTATACTCAGATTCTAAAAGAAAATCCGTCAGCAAATACTCCATTGCAATCGCATTAACTTCCGTTAAAAAATCATGATTTAAAGGTCTATCTTCCACTTTATAATCTTGCCAAAAAATCAAATGCATAAACTCATGAACTAAAACATAACTATCTTGCAAAGTTTCTCGAAGAAAGATATAGGCATCCCCACTAGCTAATATCGCTGAATCATCACCATCAATAAAACTATAATTATAATACTTAAGCATTTGTTTATATAAATCTTTTTTTATCTCTCCCTTTACATATTGTCTACTTAAATCTTTAATTGCCCTTCTAATCTTTTCATTTTCCCCCTCAACACTAAAAAAATACACTTTATCCGCTCTCGCTCTAATATTAAGATAGCTATCAAGCAAATCCTTACTATAAAAAGCTAAAAATTTTTTCGCTATCTCCTCACTCTCTTCATAAGAAACTCTTGAAAAACTTTTATATTCACTCTCTATATCTACCTGTTCTATTAAACGACAACTAAGCTTTTTTAACACTTTACTATACTTTAATACTGCTTTATCATTAATTAAAGCCTCTAAAGTATAATACGTTATTGCCTCATAATCAATATCCATTATAGCTTCCTCAAGCTCTTATGATTTCGAAGTAACTTTTTAACCCCATAATTTTTAGCAAAAGCAACACTAATAAACTTATCTAAAACATCGACTACAACGCCCTTACCATAAGCCTCATGTACCACTAAATCTCCCTTTTTATACGAAACATCTTCATCGGTATATAATTCCTTTTTATCAAGTACTTTATCTGTTTTTACACTATTAGTTGTCTCTTCCAAAACATCTCTATTAATCTCATTAATAAATCTTGATGGCAAATTAGCCGATACTTTTCCATAAAGCATTCTTCTTCTTGCATTCGTTAAATAAAGTCTTTCTTTGGCCCTTGTTATTCCTACATAACAAAGTCTTCTTTCTTCCTCAATCCCACTATCACCTTCAAAAAAAGCATTTTGATGAGGAAATATTCCTTCTTCCATGCCAATAATAAAAACCACCGGAAACTCTAGGCCTTTAGCACTATGTAGGGTCATCAATGTTATCGCATTATCACTATTTCTATGTTCCGATATATCCGCGATCAAACTTATTTCTTCTAAAAAATCATTTAAATTAACCGAACCTGTTCTAGCCTCAAATGATGCTGTAATACTTCTAAACTCCATCAAGTTTTCTACTCTTAATTCAGCCTCCAAATTACCTTCGGCCTCTATTTCTTTTTTAAGCCCACTTTTATCTAACACATCATCAATAAGTTCCGTTAAAGACATATTAAGCGCATCTTTTTGTAATGTCAAGATAAGTTCTTTAAACTCCAACTCCCTTTCTCCGCTTAAAGCATCAAACATCGATTCATTAGCATCCATGGCTCGCCGCTCCAAATCAAGAATACTTTTATTACCTATTTTTCTTCTAGGTGTGTTAATAACTCTTCTTAAACTAACATCATCACTCGGATTATTAATAAGTCTTAAATAACAAAGTAAATCTTTAATTTCTTTTCTATTATAAAAATAATAACTACCTACCACTTTATAAGGAAGTCCATGACTAAGCATTACTTCTTCCACCACTCTTGATTGGGCATTAGTTCTATAAAAGATTGCTATATCCTCATATTTATATCCTTCATTTAAAAGTTTATTTATCTCTTCTATTACTAAAGTAATTTCATGCTTTTCATCATATCCTCGCATATACTTTACTTTAACACCATCCCCAAGATTACTATAAAGCTCCATATCTTTTCTTTCTTTATTATTTTTAATTACATCATTCGCTGCTTCCAAAATATTTTTCGTACTTCGATAATTTTGTTCCAACTTAATAACTTTAGCCTGATCATAATCTTTCTCAAAATTAAGAATATTTCGAAAATTAGCTTGTCTAAACCCATATATACATTGATTAGCATCCCCAACGACAAAAATATTTTTATATTTACGAGCAAGCATTTTTGATAATTTATACTGAACTTCATTGGTATCTTGATATTCATCAATAAGAATATATTTATAATGCTCTTGATACTTAGCTAAAATATCTTTATTTTCTTTAAACAATTTAACTGGTAAAAGAATGAGATCATCAAAATCAACCGAATTATTCTTTCTTAATACCTTCTCATACTCATAATAAACCTCTTTTGCGACCTCTTCCATATAAGTATTAAAAAAACGTTCTATTTCGGCATCACTAAGCATTTCATTTTTAATAAAACTAATCTTACTTCTCACAAAATAAGGACTAATATCTCTAACATCTATCCCCTTATTCTTCATAATTCTTTTAATCAAACTCAAAACATCTTCACTATCAATAATTGTAAAATTACTACTGATACCAAGCTCCCTAACATTCTCTCTAATTATCTTAAGCCCAAAAGAATGAAAAGTACCAACAAAAACTTGATTATTAGGAACAAGTAGGGCCAAACGTTCTCGCATTTCCTTCGCTGCTTTATTCGTAAATGTTATAGCTAAAATATTATGATCATTAATACCTTGGGAAAGAAGATACGCTATTCTTGTGGTTAAAACCTTAGTCTTACCAGAACCCGCTCCAGCAATAACAAGACAAGGTCCATCTTTATGCTTCACCGCTTCTAATTGTTGTTCATTTAATTTATCAAACATTAATACTACCACCCAACTAATATTATTATATCAAAATAAACCAATCAAAAAAAGCTAACTTTACACAAGTTAACTTAATTTTATCTTTCAAGTAACCAATTAACAACATTCATTTTTGTTATACCATTATAATCAGTTTCCAAATCCATATCTAAAGTAAGTAATATTTTAGGATAAAAGTCTTTAGTTTTTTGAAGTGATTTTAATTCTCTTTCTAAAACTTTTTCATCACGCACACTAAGAGCAACTTGAAAATACCTTAGTCCATCTCTATTTTCTGCCACAAAATCAACTTCTAAATCATCCACTTTCCCCACATAAACTTTATATCCTCTTCTAAGTAGTTCAAGATAAACAATATTCTCTAAAATATGCCCCATATCACTATTCGCTTTCTTACCCAGCAAATAGCTTCTAAGCCCCATATCTACAGCATAATATTTATAATCTCTAACTAATAAATTCTTACCCTTAACATCAAAACGTTCGGCTCGATAAATAAGAAAACTTTCTAAAAAGGCTGCAATATATTTTTCGACTGTATGATTACTAACAGCCATTCCCTTGCTCGTTAATGTATCACTTATTTTCTTTGTTGATATAGGACTACCAATACTATCAAATATAAATTTTAAAATATTTTCTAATAGCAATTTATTAGGTATATTATTTCTAGCCATAATATCTTTATACACAACCGTCGAAAAAATACTATCTAAATACTTATCTACATCATTAGAATTGTTTTTTAAAATATCAATACAACCTGGCATACCCCCATTTTTCATATAATCTAAAAATAATTGTTGATAATTATTATCATCAAAAGCACTAACATATTCTTTAAACGATAAAGGTAACATCTTTATTTCAATATATCTACCTGATAAAAGTGTAGCTAATTCTCCACTTAATAAATAAGCATTAGAACCCGTTATATAAACATCAACATTTTTCTTAATATATAAACTATCTACAGCTTTTTGAAAATCTTTAACATTTTGAACTTCATCTAAAAACACATAATATTTCTTTTTAGAATCTATTCTTTTATTTACATAATCATATAATTCCTTATAACCCTGAAAATCATAATCTACATCTTCTAAATTAATATGAATAATTTCATCTTCCTTAACCCCAATCCTTCTCAAATAATCAATAAATAATAAAAACAAAGTAGACTTTCCACACCTGCGAATACCTGTAACAACTTTTATTAGATCTTTATCTTTCCACGCTTTTAATTCATCAAGATATTCAGTTCTTTCTATCATATCTCCACCTCTAATAAAATTATACGCCAATTAAACTAAATTGTCAAGCATTGGAAATATTTTTCCAATACAATTGTTTTTATCAAAGTTTTGGAAATAGCAAAAAACAACTTAAAAGACTGATAGCAAACCATCAGTACCGGTATATTTATCAGTCTTCATATATTAAACATCGTAAATAATGCGTATATTTACATTTAATTTACAACAAACGGATCAGTAGCTGTTCCTGAACCTGATAGCTGCACATCAGCCTTCAGATTTAATACTGGGCGCACCCCGTTCGTGTTATCCACGCTGTGGTCGTTGCCAAGGCCGCCAGCCGAATACACTCGGAACACGAAAGCATTGCGGCCGTTAAAGTCAGACGGAGACATGGTCCAATATGTGCTGTTTGTATATAGGTAGTAACTACTATTTCCTGTTCCATATACTCCTCCAGCATAGGCTACTTCATCGGCCGTGATTAATCCTACCGGATAGGTTAACGCTTCATTCCCTACTCCTGCCCCATCAACGGTATATAGATCGTTATCAGGATCAGGACAATCATATGTTGGTGTCTTATTTCTATCTAGTCGATATCTCGCTCCATAATAGGTTGTCGTTGTTCCTGTTCCTCCTGTATCATTTGGTGCTCCACTTGAACTCGTGGTTGATGTTCGATCTCCACAGAAGCCTGTTGTTGTTGATATCTTACTGGTGTAGTCTGTATTATTTGATATATTATTTTGGTACCATGTATCTACGGCACTTTTTATACCACTATTTGTTCCCAATCCATGCACTTGATTTAATGTATACATATATCCTACATAACCATTGTTATTATATGTACTACTATTTATGGAAAACGTACTTGTTCCTGTTTGAGTACTACTTCATGTGGTACTAGCGCTTGTTCCATTATAGATAATTCTTATTGTCCCATCACCATTAATTCGGATGATCCGCCAGTAGAATCCCGCAAACGAAAGCCAGTTTTCGGTATTTGCTCCCGCAAAGTAATAACTTGTTCCTTCCCCATCCGGTGCTTGGTATATCGTGCCATTAGTGTTTTCAGTTAAGGCAGTGCTAAAATCGGTTCTTGTTTGGATGTTTTTACCTGCTAATATTATTTCTGATGCTGGAACTGTGTAGATATCAAAATATAAATAACATTTACTTCCTTTTTGTAGGTTGCCAATCACGTGTTCAATAGAAGTATTAGTATATAAAATAGCATTTTCATCTTTTTCGCCATTTACATTGCAATAACTTTCTTCTTCATTGATTGCAT
>CALVHY010000015.1 GCA_944329205.1 uncultured Bacilli bacterium
AATGGTATCAAGATAATATAGCAAATAGCAGTGAGTATACGAGTAAGATATCAACAACAACGGGATTTTGTGGTGATAGAACATCAACCACAAGTTCAAGCGGAGCACCAAATGATACAGGAGGAACAGGAACAACGACAACCTATTATGGAGCGTATATAAGATTATATACAAATAAAACACCAACATATGATTGTCCTGATCCCGATAACGATCTATATACCGTCGATGGAGCAGGAATAGGGAATGAAGCGTTAACGTATCCAGTGGGATTAATCACAGCCGATGAAGTAGCCTATGCTGGAGGAAGAGTAGGTTCAAATAATAGTAGTTATTACCTATATACGAACAGTGCATATTGGACAATGTCTCCGTATAGCTTTTACGGCAGCAATGCTGTCGTGTTCTATGTGAATTCGAGTGGCGGCCTGATCTACTTCATCGTGATTGACACGCTCGGGGTGCGCCCAGTATTAAATCTGAAGGCTGATGTGCAGTTAACGGGCAGTGGCAGTGCCTCTGATCCGTTTGTTGTAAATCTGACTAACTGACAGTTTTGAGAAAAGCTAGGTGAAACCTGGGTTAAATGACATAAAAAGTCCGTCCAAAAGTGGATGATTTTAAGTAAATGGTATAACGATAAGTGTAATTGTTATAAATGTTAATATAGAAACTGATAAATATGTCAAAGTTAAAAGTCGATAGTTTATCAGTTTAATCTTTAAACTTTATTATTTTTAAGCTATAATATTCTTGTTAGGAATGATTAACATGCTTAAAGAAATAGAAGGTATAATTACTAGAGAAATACCATATGGGGAAACATCTAAAATAATTCATGTATATACAGCAAATGGTATTATCTCTATCATGTGTAAAGGGGCTAAACAATTAAAAAGCCCTTTTCGAGCTACTACCCTTAAATTTACTTATGGTAAATTTAATGTTTACTACAAAGAAAATAAATTATCTACGCTAAAAAGTGTAGACATAATTAATCCCTTAAGTAAAATTAAAAATGATATAACCCTTTTAAGTTATATCAATTATATAACTGAACTAACTATGCAAGTCATAAAACAAACAACTGATAATCTTTACGAAGATTATCTAAATGCTATTTTAAAAATAGAAAATAATTTAGATCCTTTAGTCATAACTAATATTTTAGAAATAAAATACTTAGATTATCTAGGTGTAGGATTAAATCTTGATTCATGTGTATCTTGTGGTTCCAAAGCTAATATTATTACGATTGATGGTGATAGGGGTGGTTATATCTGTTCTAAATGTTACCAACAGGAATTAATTGTCGATAAAAAAGCTATTGAACTTTTAAGGATGTATTACTATGTTGATATAAAAAGTATTAGCAAACTAAAAATAAGTGATAAAGTAAAAAATGAAATAAATTATTTTTTAAATACTTATTATGACAGATATACAGGATTATATTTAAAGAGTAAAGATTTTTTAAAAAAATTACTTTAATATAAGTGTTCGACAAAATTATACATTAAAATATATTTTTTTCTTTCCTTTTTAAAGTATTATCATATATAATATAAATGAGGTTTATTATGACGTGGATTAAAGTGTTATTTATTTTAATATTAATGTATCCTTTAACTGTTTTTGCATCAACCAAAGCCGTTGTTGATATCACCCAAATGAATATATCTGATCTAGCTAATGCTTTAGACCAAGGCTATTTAACTAGTGAATTATTAGTAACTCTTTATTTAGAGAGAATTGAAGCTTATGATGATGAATTTAATGCTATCAACCAAATTAATGATCAAGCCCTAGAAGAAGCCCAAGCTTTAGACGAAGAAAGAGCATCAGGTCAGGTTAGAAGTATCCTTCATGGCATACCAATAGTAGTTAAAACCAATATTGATGTAACTAATTTAGCGACTACGGCTGGAGCCGCAGCTTTAAGTGACAATTATCCCTTAGAAGATGCCGAAGTAATCAAAAAATTAAAAGCAGCTGGTGCTATCATTTTAGCTAGTACAAACATGAGTGAATTTGCTTTTGCGGCGAGTAATTCTAACAGTAGTTATGGCATCGTCAAAAATGTTTTTAATCCCAATTATACCCCTTATGGCTCTAGTGGGGGAAGTGCTGTTGCTGTTGCTGCTTCTTTTGCCGCTGCATCTCTTGGAACTGATACCAACTCATCAGTACGATTACCTGCCCAAGCTGCCGGTTTAGTTGGGTTAAGGCCAACTTATGGCTTAATTAGTAACGAAGGTGTAATACCTTATGATACCCTTAGAGATACCGTTGGCATAATATCTAAGAGTGTAAAAGATAATGCTTTGTTATTAAGTATTATTAATGCTGAAGGAAAAACATATGCGCCTAATTTAGCTAATTTAGAAGGCATCAAGATTGGGGTAATAAATAGCTATTTAAAGGGAAATCCTAGCAATATACGCATCAACAGTGAAACTGATGAAGATATTTATAATTTAGCAGTTACTAAAATAAAGTTACTAGAAGAGGCTGGGGCTAAGATAATTTATCTTGATGAACTAATTAACAGTTATTATTACAATATAGCCACTAATACCATGAGTGGCGATTCGTTTTGTGATGGCTTTAATGAATACCTCACTAAAACCGTAGGCAGCATTAGAAGTTTTCGCGATTTAGTCTCAGCAAATGGCAAAATATATAGTTTAAATGGTTATTTAGCTGGTTGTAATAATGCTTGGACATACGATTTAATGAATATTTTAGAAGATAAAGAAGAATTTGCCAATCATATTTTAACCGTCTTTAACAGTTATGATTTAGATTTAATAGTTTATCCTACCACTAAAAACAAAATATTTACTTTAACTAGTAACCTCAGTGCTTCTGCTCCCGGAAGTTTTTTGGGTAGTGTTATTGGCTATCCCTCTATTACAGTACCCATGGGCTATATTGATGAATTTTCCTATGGTTTAGAGTTTTTTGCTTTAAAAGGTGAAGAAAATATCTTGTATTCAGTTACAAGTATTTTTGAAGATTTAAACCAGTTAAGTTTAACTAACAGTGCCCTTACGCCATCTTTATATGAAATACCTAGTTATTTAAAAACCTTAATGACTTACTATGAAAACACCGAAAATACTTTAACTAAAGAAACTAAAGCTTATTTTTTAAATTACCATCTTAAAACTGCTGAGGAAAACAAAATCGCGGCCGATGCTTTAATTGAAGCCTATCAAGAACTTGAAAACCCCCAAAATAATTATCTAAATATTATTCTTACTATATTATTTATTTTAATTTCTCTAAGTATAATTTTATTTATTATTACTTATCGCCTACTTACGAAAAAAATGCGTAATGTTTATCAAAAAATAAAAAAATCAAATAGACATAAATAAGTCCAAGAATTAAAAATGAATATTTTAAAATTTTAATTTGGGATTTATTTTTTCGGCAAATTTTGATATAGTGAAAACGGAGGAAATTATGAAAGAAGAAATATATTTAAAAATGCACCAACATAACAACAACTTAAGCACATATGCTACTAAAGATAGTGAAGCCCTATATTTAAAGCCTCATCGTGACGATCTTAGAAGTCCTTTTTTTCGAGATATAGATCGCATCATTTATGCATTATCATTTATTCGCTATCAAAATAAAACTCAAGTTTTTTCTAATATTTACCATGATCATATCTCAAGAAGAATGATTCATGTTACTTTTGTAAGTAAAATTGCTAGAACTATTGGCCGAGCTTTAGGCTTAAACGAAGACTTAATTGAGGCAGCCTCTTTAGGCCACGATTTAGGCCACACTCCTTTTGGCCATGTGGGCGAACATATTTTAAACGAGATTAGTCTTGCCCATAATGAAGGCTTTTTTAATCACAACATTCAAAGTGTAAGGGCTTTAATGTATCTTGAAAATTATGGCAAAGGCTTAAATATTACGGTTCAAGTATTAGATGCTATCATGTGCCATAATGGTGAGTTTGCTTTAGGAAAATATGAGCCTAAGAAAAAAGATATCAAAGAGTTTTTAGAAGAATATACAAATAGTTATCAGGATAAATCTATTTTATTAAAAATGCGGCCGATGACTTTAGAAGGATGTGTAGTTCGAGTAAGTGATTTAATCGCTTATTTAGGCCGAGATATAGATGATGCCATTCGCCTAAATATTTTAAAAAGAAAAGATTTACCTAAAAGCATTACTGATATAATAGGTAGCACCACTAAGGAAATAGTAAACACTTGTATTCTTGACATTATTAATAATAGTTATCATAAAAACTATATCAAACTAAGTGATGATGTTTTTAAAGCTATAGTTGAATTAAAAAAGTTTAACTATGAACACATTTATAATCAAGCTTTAACTAAGGAAGAAAAAGAAAATTTAAAACATAAATTTAACGTTTTATATAACACTTATTTAGAAGATATAAAAACTCATAATTTATCTTCTCCTTTAATTAATTCTTACTTAAAAAACATGAGTTTAGAATACCAAAATAATACCAGCCCTAATCGTCTTGTTCTTGATTATATTGCCGGTATGACTGATGATTTTTTCATAAGAGAATACGAGCGTATTAGCCAAAGTTAAATCTTTTTTTCTTGAACAAATGTATGTCTTATGGTATACTTATAACAAGAAGGAGGATTCATGAAAATATTAAAATATAAAAAAAGCAAAGCAAATGAATACCAAATTACCATGGATGAAGGCCAATACAATTTATATGATGATCTAATTATTAAACATGAATTATTGTTAAAAAAAGATATTAATAAAAAAGAGTGGGAAGAAATTTTAAAAGAAAATAATTTATTAAAAGCTTACTACGAAGGTTTAAAAGTCCTAAACAATCGTCTTCGCACAGAAAAAGAATTAAATATCATCTTAAAAAAGAAAGGCTATTCTTCCTCAGAAATTAACTATGCCTTAAAAAGATTAGAAAAAGAAAGTTATTTAGATCATCAAAAGTATATCGAATCATTTATTCATGATGCTTTAGCATTAAATATAGTAGGAGAAAATAAAATCGTTAAAGACTTAGAAAAATTAGGCTTTAACGAAGCCGAAATAAAAAAAGAATTAAAAAAAGTAGATCCAAATATTTACTTAACGAAAATAAAAAAATACATTGCTAAAAAATTAAAAGCCAATAAAAAAAGTGCTAATGAATTTAAGCAAAAAATAATGCTTGATTTAATAAACAAAGGCTTTAATAAAGAGGATATTGCTAGGTACCTAAGTACTCTTATAATTGAAGATAATCCTAAAGAAATAGAAAAAATAATAAACAAATTATATTCTAAATATATTGCCAAATATGATCTGCAAACGACCAAAATGAAAATTAAACAATATCTATATTTAAAGGGTTATACTAATATTGATATAGATACTTATATAAAAAGAACTCCAAAGTAAGAGTTCTTATTAATTAATTATTTGAAGAATTTTCGTAAGAATTAATTAAATTATTCATATAAATGCCATATTGACTATCAAGTTCACTATCAACTATATCAAGTTCATATAAATCCCGATAATAACGAACAGCTTCAATTATTAAAGATTCATCGCTTGCTAGTTTATCTTGGGTAATAGCCTCCTTCATATCTTCTAAAGCATCATCATAGCTTGCTTTCTCACCAGTTGCTGTTTTTAAAATTACATGATAACCAAGTTCTGTCGTAATAACTTCTGTCGAGTATTCGCCGTCTTCAAGACTACTAGCCGCCCTAATTAATTCATCATAATCACTACTTAAAGAGCCAATATTTATTTCGCCAAGATTTCCACCGTCATCCTTTGTATCGTCATCTTCAGAATATTCGGCCGCTAAATTAGCAAAGACCTCACTAATATTCTCTCCATTATCGCTTGCTTCATTTAGCTCATTAATAATATTTTCCGCCACTTCTAAAGCTTCCGCTTCTGCTTCTTCCGTCTCTTCTTCACTCATATCTTCAGTGACATCGGGTGTAATTAAAATATGGGAAATCGTCATGTTTGGATAAACATCATTTTCATAGTAGTCTTCTAATTCTTCATCTTTTATATTATCACTAACATAAGTTTGACTAGCTATATTTTGTAAATAGCCGATATAAACATAAGCTTTATAAGCATCAATAGTTTGATAACCTGAATACTGTAGTGCTGCTAATAAATCTTCTTCACTACCATAGTTTGTTATTAACTGATCAATAACAGCATCAGCGTAAGTATTCGCATTTTCAATTTCATCACTAAATTCAGTCTCGAAAATATATGTATCGATCATATTTAATAATGTATCAAGCCCAAAGCTATTTTTGATTTCCTCATAAAAATCATTAGCGCTAATCATCTCTCCATCTTTAAATGTTACAACTGCTTCATCTCCATTAGATAGTGTAGGGATTTTACCACATCCACACAAAAGCAAAGAGCAAACTCCCAATAATAAAACTTTTTTCTTCATTTACATTCCTCCAATAAATAAATTATAACAACTATCCTAGAAAATTACAAGAAAAAAGCAAGAAAAGTCCTCAAAATTCCTGAATTTTATAGCTTTAAACCAAGTTTATTTGGGTTTTTATCCCGCACCAATTTGTTTCTTAACCATACTATATAAGTGAAAAGACAAATAAAGGAGGAATGATTTATGAATAACTGCGGATGCGGTACTAATCTTAGTGCTGCGATGATCTTAGTATTATTTATCCTATTAGTCATCATAGTAGGAGCATTCATTTAGTCTTTTTTTAAACTTAAGGAGGTGTCCCATGGGATGTTGTAAAGACAAGTGTCCTTCAAATAACGGAGGATGCGGGCTTCAAAGTAGCGCATTTTTAATAATTGTTTTGTTTATTCTTTTAGCAATTATCTTTGGCGGATTTTTATATTATTAAAGAGGCTTCACCTCTTTTTTTCTTTTGACAAAACAAGCTTGCTATAGTAATATATAAAAAAGGGTGAAAACATGGAAGAAATCGAGTATAAATTAAATATTTTACAAGATATTTTAAAATTTAGTAGAAGAATTTTAACAGAAGAAGAAAAAGAAACTATCCTATCATCTGCAATATTTCAAGATAAAAATTATTTTACAAGCGCTGCTCTGCTAGTAAAAAAAGGATGGATTACAATGGAAGATGTAATTAATTTAGCTAAACGAAAAAAAGATGAATTGCCAGAATTTTTAACTCCCGTAGATGCTACTTTTGATTATTTTGCTAAAATAAGTCCTGATGAAATTATGCAAGCTTTCATAGCGATGGATGATTATATTCTTAATATTCCAGAAGAAGCTTTGAAAAATAAACAAAAAAAAGAAGAACAAAT
>CALVHY010000016.1 GCA_944329205.1 uncultured Bacilli bacterium
TTCTATTTCTTGATAATATGTTTCTTCCATTATGATATACCTCCCTGAAGTCCCTTTATACCATACTTTTTTAGTTCTGTAAATACTTTCGATTTATTATGGCCGCGTTTTTTTATATCCTCGGCAAAAATCAACAAAAAAACAGGATAATTCCTGTTATTCATCTTTGAAATGTTTAGCTAGACGAATTTTTAATAATTCATCAATTATAACCATCACAATTATAATTATTAAACAATATAGAAATTCCATTATAGTTATGTCGGTTAAACCAAAAATTGATTTTAATGGCGTTAGAAAAATAATAACATCAATGGCTACTAAGCCTAAAATGCAAATATTTAACTTGGAGTTATTAAATAGATTTTTGTTTATAACCGGTTTTTTGATATTTTTACATGAGTAGGCAAAACATAGTTCTAACATAATTAAGCACAAGAAAGCGGTTGTGCCAGCAACTTCGGGAGTTGACACATGAAGATTTAGGAAATAGATAAGTAATATGGCTATACTTTTTAGGCAGGATGAAGCAAACATTTTACTAATTAAAAAAGGAGTAAAAAAGGAACTATCTTTCTTCCTGACGCGTCTATTCATGATATCTTCATCGGCATGTTCAAACGCTAGAGCTATTGCAGGGATTGAATCTGTAATTAAATTAATAAATAAAAGCTGAATGGGTGAAAAAATCGTATAACCAAATAATAAGCCAATAAAGACGGTTATTACTTCTGTGATATTACCTATTAATAAATAAGTAATAACATTTCTAATATTGTCAAATATCCTTCTTCCTTCTTTGATCGCAGCTACAATGGTAGAAAAACTATCGTCTACAAGGATGATGTCGGCAACACTTTTACTTACCTCGGTTCCAGTTATGCCCATACCAATACCAATATCACTTGTTTTAATCGCTGGAGCATCATTAACTCCGTCTCCAGTCATGGCTACTACACGCCCTTTTTTCTTCCAGGATCTTACAATTGAGAGTTTATTCATAGGACTAACTCGAGCATAAACATTGTATTTTTCAATATTTTGAAATAGTTCCTCTTCACTTAATTTATCAAGTTCATTACCCGCAATTGCTTCTTTTTCACTTGTAATAATACCTACATCTTTGGCTATCGCAATCGCCGTATTTAAGGAGTCTCCCGTAATCATGATTGGCCTTATATGAGCTTTCTTACATGTTTTGATTGCATATTTAACATCCTTTCTTGGAGGATCAATTGCACCAATTAAACCTTGAAAAATCAAATCCTTTTCTTCAGGTTTTTCATTAGTTAATTCCTTGTAAGCAAAAGCGAGCAATCTTAAAGCACAATCAGATTTTTCTTGTTCAATTTTCTTTAGTTTTTCCCGTTCTTTTTTAGTTAGGATAGTAATTTTGTTGTTCTTTTCTATTTTGGTAGAACATGCAATAACTGAATCAAAGCTTCCTTTAGTAAATAAATACTTTTTCCCGTTTATTTCACTTACAACTGACATCATTTTTCGCTCTGAATCAAAAGGAATTTCCATAAGGCGCGGATATTTTTCTTTTAGAGCAAAAGGATTTATGGTCTTTTTTAAATAATTTATGATAGCTAACTCGGTTGCTTCCCCAATTGATTCTTGTTCATTTACCTCAACATCATTATTTAAAGCCAAGTTATATAAAAACATTGATTCGGTTAACTTTTCTTCACTGGTAAAGGTCGTATCATTATAATAAAGTTCTTTTAAAGTCATTTTGTTTTCGGTGATAGTACCGGTTTTATCTGTACATATAATTTCGGTACTTCCCAAAGTTTCCACACTAGACATTTTTCTGACAATGGCTTTTTTTTTAGCTAACGTGCTCATTCCCAAAGATAAAATCACGGTTATAACGGCAGGAAGACCTTCTGGTATGGCAGCGACAGCTAGAGATATCGCAAGAAGTAAAGCTTCAGTTACGTGCATATCTTTAATGATACTTACAATAAACATTATTAATATTACAATCGATATAATGATGGTTAATACTTTACTAATCCCATTTATTTTCTTTTGCAAGGGGGTTAATTCGGCTTTTTCTTGTTCTAAGCTTCCCGCGATTAAACCAATTTCGGTATTCATACCGGTTTTGGTTATAACACATAAGCCTTTTCCATATACGACATTCGTCCCGGCAAAAACCATGTTTGTTTGATCAGTTAAAGAAACGTCTTGGGCAATAACTTCAGAGTCTTTACTAACCGATACAGATTCACCGGTAAGACTTGATTCATCTACTTTTAAAGAATTGGATTCAATTATTCTCGCATCAGCGGATACTTTATCACCTGCTTCTAATAAGACTATGTCGCCAACGACAAGTTTTTCACTATTTATATATTTTACTTGGCCGTTTCTTTTTACTTTTACTTTAGTTGTTTGCATTTTTTTTAAGGAGGCAATAGCTTTATCAGCTTTTTCCTCTTCTAGGTATCCTAATATAGCATTGATAAAAACAATTAGTAAAATAATTATACTATCTAAATATGATTCTTTATTTATGTAAGATATAATAAAGGATACGATCGCGGCGATAAATAAAATGATAATCATTAAATCTTTAAATTGATTTAAAAATTTTATTAATTTAGATTTTGGCTTGGCTTCTTTTAATTTGTTTGGGCCATCATGCTTTAAACGTTTTTGGGCCTCTATTTCCTGTAGACCAGATTTACTTGTCTTTAATTTTTTTAATACTTCTTCTTTGGTTAAATTGTAATAATTCACTTGCATCACCTTAGTATAAACTGTTTAAACCTACTTCTTGGCGTTTAGTTGTTCCCCCTTCAATGTCATAACAATCGTTGATTATAAAAAAGGCGTTCTTATCTAATTCTAAAATAATTTGTTTAAACATGTAGTAATCACGATTGGGAACAACACATAATAAAACATCTTGTAATTTGTTAGTATATCCCCCTTGAGCTTTAAGTCTAGTTACCCCTAGTTTTAATTCGTTAATAATAACTTTTTCAATTTCATCAATTTTATGCGAATTAATAATAAACATTTTACTTTCTGATATACCAATAACTATTTTGTCAACTATAACACTTGAGACATATAGTATAATTACTCCATAAACTACTTTGGGAATGCCAAAGACAATGCCACCAAAGATGATGATAAAAACATTGGTTAAAATAGAGGCTCGCCCTTCCGGCATATGGAGATATTTGCAAACTATTTGCATAATTATATCACTACCACCAGTAGTATATTCGAGTTTGTAGACAATTCCATAGGCAAGACCATATAAAATACTTGTAAAAACAACAGTGGTGATTATATCATCAAAAACAAATTTAGTAGCAAGCATTTCTCCTAAAGGTGCTGTTAGAGTAATCATAATGGGATATAAAATACTCCCAAAAATACTTTTCATTGTTTTCGTTTTGCCTAAAAATATAAAGCTTATTAATATTAAAAGAATGGCTGTTACATAAATAAATATTTGATCATTCCAACCAAATAAATCATTAAAAATAATAGCTAAACCCGAAGTTCCTCCAACAATTAAATCGTTAGGTTTTAAAAAGACATTGTAGTTTAAGCCGAGTAAAAAAGTTCCTAAAATCATTAATACTAATCTTGGAATGCGATTTTTATCTAATACTTTTTTTAATATTGGTACCATATTATCCTCATCTTTCTATAATAAAATAATATAAATATTTTAATTAAAAGTCAATATAAATCTATTGAAAAAAATAAATAAAATTTATATTATTATAATATCCCAATTTAATTAACTTTATATTATTTTAATCGCAAATTTAAGTTAGCATAAAAAAAATGGCCCGACATATAATAGATTGAGGTGATGATATGAACGGTAATTTTTTTGGGAATCCAACTTTCCCTACTAATAATACAAGTAACGCTACTAACATGACTAGTCCTCCAGGTAACTATAGCTATATAGAAAGCCTGCCAATGGAACAAAGTTATATTGAAAATATTTTAAGACTGAACAAAGGCAAAAAAGTAAAAGCTTATTTTACTTATCCTGATGCAAATGAATGGCGAGATAAAGTTTATGATGGTATTATTGAAGAAGCGGGCCGAGATCACTTGGTGATGAGCGATCCTAAGACAGGAGATTGGTATTTGCTGCGCATGATTTATTTAGACTATGTAACTTTTGAAGAAAGAATTAATTATAGTCATGATTATTCAGAAAAAACGTTCTAATGGAACGCTTTTTATTTGTCTTTAAAGTAGGTTGCAAAATATTTTTTTTCTTCACCAAGAATACTAGATTTCCCATGACCAGGATAGATTTTTATATCATCAGGATACTGACTGATTTTGTTTAAGCTGTTGATCATATCATCTATATTTGAGGTTTCTAAATCACATCGTCCAATCGTGTGATAAAATAAAAAATCACCTGTAAACATTATCTTATCATCTTTAAAATAAAAGGTTAATAAATCACTGGCATGCCCAGGAGTGGGAATTACTTCATAGGTAAAAGATTTCTTTAAAAAAGAATTGTGTTTTAAATGATAAAAAGTTTCTAATTTTTCTAAGGCTAAAATGTGATCCCAATGATGGTGCGTTACTAATATTTCTTCTACTTCTAAATCTTCGCATGCACTTATTATTTTTTCAGCTTCATCCCCGGGATCAATTATAATACATTTATTATCTTTTATGACAATGTAACAATTTGTTCTTAGACGACCTAATACTAAATGTTTTATTTCCATTTTTCTTCACCTAAATTATCATAACAAAAATAATTTTTTTTGGCAACGTCTTTTTTGGCTTGCAACTTAAATTTACTAATTATTATTTTTTTCTAGCAAGTTTTAAAAAAAATTTATGAATTTCTTTTAAAGCTCTTTAAAAAAAGCAAAATTCTTGTTATAATTTTGATGGTGAAGAATATGTTGTGGTTATCTATTTTTTTAGTTATTTTAATTATTGCTTGTTTGATCGGTATTTATTATGCGATTTCTTTTAATAAATTAAATGATTTAAAAACCAAAATAAATGAAGCAGAAGTAATTATCGATGAAGCTTTAAGATGTAAATATGATACATTAATGCGGGTTAGTAATCAAATTAGAAAACATATGGATAGTAATAAGAATTATTTTAAAGAGTATGAAAAACTTAAAGATATAAATATTTCTAATTTTGATATGGATCGAAAGCTTAATGAAGGTTATACATTAATTCTTAAGATGATGGAAGATTTGAAATTAAATAATGATGAAAAAATTAATGCAGAGATTGAGCAAATAAAAAGATGGGATGAAAAACTTACCGCGGCAAAAAATTATTATAATAAAAATACGAGTGAAGAAAATGATATTGTAAGAAAATTTCCAACAAATATTATTGCCAAAATTCATGGCTTTAAAGTAAAATTGTTTTTTGATGGAAAAGATATGGATGATGAAATAATAGACGACTTTAAAATGTAAGCCGTCTATTTTTCTACATGCCAATCAATTTCTTTTAAGCCATTTTTCTTTAAAAATTCATTGGTTTTACTAAATGGTTTGGAGCCAAAGAAGCCATATCTTGCGGAAAATGGTGAGGGATGAGGACTTGTTAGGACTAAGTGTCTAGGATTGGTGATGTACTTAGCTTTTTCTTTGGCAAAATTACCCCATAAAATAAATACTACTGGATCACTCTTTTCGTTTAAGAGTCTAATAATATAATCTGTTAGTCGCTCCCATCCTAGTTTTCGATGAGAAGCCGGAGTATCTTTAATAACCGTTAAAACAGCATTAAGCATTAATACCCCTTCGCGGGCCCAACTTGTTAAATCACCATGAGATGCCGGAGTTATTCCTAAATCATCATATAACTCTTTATAAATGTTTTGTAAAGATGGAGGAATAGAAACACCTTTTTGAACTGAAAAAGAAAGGCCATGAGCTTCCCCTACACCATGATAGGGATCTTGCCCAACAATTACTACCCTAGTATCTTTATAACTGGTGAGTTTAAGGGCTTCAAAAATATGATCTTTAGGTGGAAAGACAGTATGATGGTTATACTCTTCTTCCACTACATGATAAAATTTCTTAAAACCGTGACTATTCCATATTATTTTTAACAATTCATCCCAATCATTACCTATCATAAATCACTACTTCTTTCTTCCATTGATTATATTTCAAATCCATAACCTCCCTACTTATGATAATTTTCATTGTTATTTATTTTGAATGATCGATAAATTTGTTCTAAAAGTATTCCTCTAAATAAGCCATGCGGAAAAGTAAGTTTAGAGAATGAAAGCTGGTAATTGCTTCTATCTTTCACCCTTTTACTTAAGCCGGTAGAAGAACCTATTACAAAAGTAATGGTACTATGAGTAATAAAAGTTTCATCTAACAATTTAGCAAAAGATATGCTATCTAAGGCTTTTCCTTCAATTTCTAGGGTTATTACATAATCTTTTCCATCTATGTATTTTAAAATATTACTTGCTTCTCTTTCTAAATCCTCTTCATCTTTTAATTCAATAATTTCTAATTTATGATACTTGTTAATTCTCCGCACATAATCTTGCACTAATTCTTGTAAATATTTTTCTTTTAGTTTTCCTAAACATATTACTTTTATCATACTTCAATGACCTCACTTGCTTCATCAGGCTTGGCACATTTAATATCACGAAATGATATATTGTAAGTATCAAAAATATGATTAATCTCGTTTAATGCAAGTTCTTCCGTGTTATTCTTTTCAGACAAATGCATTAAATAGATTTTCTTAGTATTAGCCCCAATTAGCTTAGTTAAATAGAGACTACAGGCATTATTCGACAAATGGCCATAGTCGGATAAAACCCGTTTTTTTAACCAATCGGGGTATGGGCCATGTTGTAATTTTTCAATATCATGATTGCTTTCAAATAAATAGATTTCTTTATTTTGTAAATACTTAAAATTTTTGTGATTAACATAACCTGTATCTGTGACATAAACAACAGAGTGGCCTTTATTTTCAAAGATAAAGTTTCTTGAATCTGTAGCATCATGAGAAGAATGAATGCAGTGAACTCGCAAATCATTTAATATTACTTCGTCTTCATAAATAAGAACATGTTCATAGCTGTGAATATCATTTAATTCTTTAAACATATCCTTAGATATAACAATCGTAGGATGATACTTTTTTATAAAAGTATTTAGGGCCGATATGTGATCATTATGTAAATGACTTATAAATATGTAATTTATTTCCTCAGGTTTAATACCTATGCTAGTAAGTTTATCAACAATATATTTCCGATTCTTTCCTATGTCAATTAATATTTTTAATTTATCAGTTTCGATATAAGTGGAATTACCCCCAGAACCACTTGCTAAAATACATACTTTCATCAGTATAAATTCATCGGATTAGTAAATGAAGAACCACTAGCATAAGGATAACCATAGGAAACAGCAAAGTGAAGATGGGTTCCGGTTGATGAACCACTACTTCCCATGTAAGCGATGATGTCTCCACGAAGAACAGTATCGCCAACAGAAACCGTATTTGAGGCATTATGACCATAAGTAGCATAGATGTTATTACCATGATCGATAATCACATAATTACCTAAAGCACCACCACAACTACTACCATAATATCCAGTTGGACTACATGAGTCATATGTATATACAACTGTTCCACTGGCTATAGAATAAATTGGAGAATTAAAGCCGGTACCGGATATATCAATACCATCGTGGTGACGTCCCCAACGATAAGTATAATAACTGGTAATAACGTATGGTCTTGCGGTTGGCCAACCCCAAGTTCCCGTCGATACAGGAGGATAATATACACCTGTGGTCGGTCTTCTTGTACCCACAACTACTACTTGATCAACAGGCTCTCTAATAGTCTCGGAACTAACGATTTCGGAACCTTGAGCTTGAATGCCATTGGTAACGGTAAAACGTTCGGTTACGAGCTCTTCACCGTTTTGACCGGCTACTTTTACTTCTTCATAATTAGTGTATTCCGTGTTATCTTCTTCTTCAACAATTTCATAAGCTATTTCTTGAACAGAAACACGGTGAAGATCGTAAACAAAGTTTAAAAGAGGATTGATGTAGGAAACGTTTAAGGTGCTTCCTACACGTAAGATGACATTTTCACTTTTAAGTTCTGGATTGATAGTAAGTAAGTCGGAAGTGCCAAGGCTATATTCTTCAGCGATGGATTCAATACTATCACCAAGCTTAACAGTATAATATTCCATATCAGGTGAGGGACCAAATAATAAATATTGAGTTAATTCATTAACGCTTGTATATATTTTTTCATTAACACTGATATAAGATTCTTTTATTGTAATATTTTCTTCAAAATACATATTTTCAATAATAGAGCCGGTATCAACAATTTCATCTTGCGTATTATTAATATAGTCTTCATATACGCCTTCGTCTAAGAAAGAATTAACAAAGTTGATTAAGGCTTCGTGAAAGATGTCTTCATCTAAAACATAAATGGTAATTTCATCATCTTCCCTGGCAATCGTTATTTCATAGCCTTGAACGGTAAAATCATCAACTGTTTCTATTTTGTGGTAAACTTCACTGATACTATCTGATGCATCTTGATAAGTATTAATGGCAATTATTTCAAGATCAGTGGGCGGATAGACGTTTAAAACATTGTACTCCTCTTTAATTGAAGTTTGACTTTGATCAATTAAAGAGTAAAGTTCTTCTTCATTATCTATTACGCCTATAATTTCCCCATGTAAATAAACTTGGTATTTAGTATTGGCTAAAGTGGATATTTGCTTAGTCATATTACTTAATAATAAGACTGTTCCTGTTATAAGAGTTATTAAAATTGTGGTAACAATATTTTTTTTACTCATTGTAATCTCCTTTGTTTTCTTCAGTATGTAAATAATTTTTAAAATTACTCATGTTTAATTCAAATAGCAAGCGATATAAGCCAGTGGAACCTTTACGATGTTTAGCTATAATGACATCAATGGGAACGATTGATTCTTTCTTATCACTTTTAGCTTCATAATAATCTTTGCGATTTAAAAATAAAACCAAATCAGCATCTTGCTCTAAAGAGCCGGATTCTCTTAAATCAACTAAAGCGGGTTCTTTGTTTTCACGTTTATCAACACTACGGGATAGTTGGGCTAAAGCAATAACAGGAACATCTAATTCCATGGCCATAGTTTTAAAGCTTCGGGAAATTTCTGATACTTCTACTTGTCTTGATTCAACCCGATTAGAACCAGTGGTAACTAATTGTAAGTAGTCAATGATAACTAATCCTAAACCATTTGGAGTTGAGGCTAATCTTCGACATTTTGCTTTAATTTCCGGGGCAGTAATACTTGCATTATCTTCAATGTAAATATTGGTTTTAGCAAGTTTACTTAAGGCTTCATTATATCTTTTCCAATCATTATGTTCGAGTTTGCCGGTGTTTAATTTATATGAATCAATTCCACCAATACTGGCAATCATCCGATTAACAAGCATTTCCGCGGACATTTCCAAATTAAAAATAGCGATGGCTTTATCAGTTGATGCCGCAGCATTAGTTGCAATATTTAAAGCAAAAGCTGTTTTTCCCATACCAGGACGAGCGGCAAGAATAATAAGTTCGCCACCGTGAAGTCCAGCAGTGACGCGATCTAAATCATAAAAACCGGTTCTAATTCCTGTGATATCACTTTTATTTTTAGCAAGTTCTTCAAGACGTTCTTGAGCCCGGCGTAAAACTTCGTGAATAGGAACAAATTCCGTAGTTGTTCTTGCTCTGACGACATTTAAAATATTACGTTCGGCATTATCAAGCATGTGTGTAATATTTTCATCATTATAAGCATTGGTGATGATATCCGTAGAAGTAGTAATGAGATTTCTTCTAATCGCGGCATCTTTAAGAATCTTGATGTAATATTCAAGATTGGCAGAAGTAACGACTGAATCAATTACTTCGGTTAGGTAATTCATCCCCCCTATTTCATTAAAAGCTTTTTTCTTATCTAATTCGGCTTTAATGGTAGTTAAATCAATGGGGATTCTTTCTTTATATAAACTTATAATAGCATCAAATATAATGCGATTTTTTTCGTTGTAAAACATATCGGAAGTTACTTCGTCATTAATCTTTTCTAGGGCATCATTACTTAAAAAGGCGACACCTAAAACACTCATTTCAGCTTCTAAATCATGAGGTAGTACTCTTGAAGCCATCAAAAATCACCTACTTTTTTAATTGTATTCTTAGTTTAAAAGATACCTCTTTATGAAGAGTTAGATCTATTTTGTGAATTCCTAAAGTATCCAAATCATTATCTAGCTTAAGACATTTTTTATCAATGTTGTAACCCATTTCGTGGAGCTTATCCGCGATTTGTTTGGTGGATACTTTGCCAAATACTTTGTCTTCTTTACCAGTTTTAACGTTAAAAGTGATTATTTTGTTTTCTAATTCGTTTTTGATTTTATTAAAACCGGCTATTTTCCTTTTTTCATCTTGCGCTTCTTCATCTAATCTTTTATCTAATACTTCTTTACTTCTTTTGGTTAGGGGTACGGCTAGTTTGTTTTTAATTAAATAGTTATGAGCATAGCCATCACTAACATCTAATATTTCGTCTTTTTTTCCGACTTTTTTGACGTCTTGTAAAAGAATAATTTTCATAAGGCCATCCTTTCTAACAACTTTTATTATATCAAAAAAAAGCTACTAATAAAAGTAGTTTATTTCCGGGATACGGTAATCATGACGATAAAACCAACAATAATAAGGCCAAATACACAGTAAACAATAATGACAGCTAGCTGATTGGGTTCGCTATATAAATCCGTAAATGATATAGCTTGAGCATCAATATTTTCAAGTTCAATCGTATCGGCAACAACATCAGTGTAGGTATCACTATCTAAATATTCTTCGGCCATGGTAAATAACTCTTGCCAAGTGTTAGTGCCGTATCCTTTAATATATTCGTTACCAACAATAAATAAGGGAGTTCCATAATTTTCAGTTTTATCAATATTTAAAGTGTCCGCAACAGTATCCATTAAAGTAGCGTTGGCATCATTTTGAAATACTTCATAAGTTATAATTTCAACATTTTGGGGAATAAGATCACGATTATTGTTAAGATATTCTAAGGCATCTTCACAGTGTTGGCAAGTGTTTCCTCGAAATAAGTAAACAGTTATTGTATCACTAGCATAAACATTATTAGGTAAAAAAATAAAACTAGTTAAAAATAATAATAAGATTATAAACTTTTTCATAAATACCACATCCTCTTTGTAATTATAGCAAACAATATTTTTTTAGTAAAGATAATTTTTTTGTACTATTTTTATTTAAGATAACATAATTTTAATTAGAAAGAGGAAAGATGGTGAAATTTTGGAAAAAAAAGAATTACTTGAATCAATAGCCAAAAGAGGAAATGGAAGCATTTATTTAGGGGTTGTGGGAGCTGTTAGAACTGGTAAATCAACTTTTATTAAAAGATTTATTGAAAATTTAGTTGTACCTAATATTCATGATGAATATGAAAAGAAACATTGTTTAGATGAAATACCACAAAGTGCTCAGGGTAAGACAATTATGACAACAGAACCAAAGTTTGTTCCCTCTAATGGAGCAGAAGTTACCGTAGATGAATTTACGACAAATATTAAACTGGTTGATTGTGTAGGTTTTGTTATTCCGGGAGCTCAAGGTTATGAAGATGAAGCTGGTAATCCAAGGATGGTTAAAACTCCGTGGTATCCTGATTCAATTCCTTTTGTAGAAGCGGCGGAAATTGGAACAGAAAAGGTAATTAAAGATCATGCAACAATAGGTATTGTTATAACAACTGATGGTTCATTTGGGGAAATCCCAAGAATGAATTATGTAGAGGCTGAGGCTAGAGTTATTAATGAACTTAAAGAAATTGGCAAACCTTTTATTGTTATTTTAAATAGTGTACATCCGACAAATACGGAAACACTTAGAATTGCCAAAGAAATAGAAGATAATTATGATGTAGCCGTAATGCCTATTAGTGCGGAAGCTATGAACGAAGTAGAAATAATGGAAATACTAAAAAAAGCTCTATATGAATTTCCAGTAATAGATATTAAAGTAAATGTTCCCGCCTGGATTGATGCCCTACCTAAAACCCATGAAATTAAGCAACATTTCTTAGAAAAAATTAGAGAAAGTGTTATTAGTGTTGAGAAAATAAAAGACATTGATTTTATTTTAGGACACTTTGAAGATAGCGAGTATATTTCCAAAGCTTATATTAGCGAACTTGATGCGGCGACTGGTTGTGTAACCCTTAATTTGGAAGTGAAAGAAGAACTTTATAATGAAGTTTTAGCTAGTATTATGGGTGAGGCAGCAGCGACTAAGGCTGGTTTAATTAAAATATTTGCTAATTATAAAGATTCTAAAGAAGAAATGGATGCGATTAGGGATGCTTTAAAAGTGGCAAGAAATGCTGGTTATGGCATTGTTTATCCAACAATTAAAGATATGAAACTAGAAACACCAGAAATAGTAAAACAAGGATCAAGATATGGGGTGAAATTAAAAGCAACTGCTTCTTCTATTCATTTGATGAAAGTAGAAGTGCAATCAACTTTTGAACCTATTATTGGAAGTGAAGCGCAAAGTAAAGAACTTATTAATTATTTAATGAAAGATTATGAAAAAGATCCTAATTCAATTTGGCAAAGTGAAATATTTGGTAGAAGCTTGGAAGCTATTGTTCAAGAAGGAATCCAAGCTAAATTATCAATGATGCCGGATGCAACAAGATATAAATTAAGTCAAACAGTTACAAAGATAGTTAATAAAGGTGCTAATAACTTAATTGCTATTGTAATCTAAAAAGAGACATGATAGTCTCTTTTTAGGTTTCAACAAC
>CALVHY010000017.1 GCA_944329205.1 uncultured Bacilli bacterium
AACATTACAATAACTTTCTTCTTGGTTAATTACATAGCCACTTGTAGGCATAACCCCAATTTCTTCATATGTACCAGCCTCATTTTCTTGATACATAGCAATAACATTTAAATCGGCATTATTAAATGTAATTGTTCCATTAATTAAAGGTATACTCTGTGTAGTTCGATATTTTGCTCTTGTAAAATCTAATATTAGGGTAGTAATTAAAGCTATTACGATGACTCCTATAATAATATTTCTTGTTAAATGACTTTGTTTTAATCTTTCTGTTGACATTTTATTTACACCTTTCTTTATGAAGCTTTACTTCATTTAAATTTGTTTAAAAATTAGCTATCATATACTTAGAAGTGTTCTAGCTTATACATAAATTATAATATTCACAATATTTAAAGTCAAGAAAAATCTCATTATTAGGATACTAATTAACAAAAGTTATTAAGTTTACGAGAAAATTTTGTTGGTGATATTTATGATATACGGCGAAAGACTAAAAGGTTTAAGAGAAAGGGAAGGTATAACTCAAGAAGCTTTAGGCAAGTTAATTAATGTAAGCAAACAAGCATACAATCATTTTGAAAAAGAATACACAATTATTCCAATTAAGCATCTAAATTATCTATGTAATTATTTTGATGTATCATTAGATTATATTTTTAATTTTACAACAACCAAAAAATATAATAATTTTCATCAAGATTTAGATTTAAATATTATCAAGAAAAGGTTAAAAGAATTTAGGAAAAAACATAATTTAACTCAAGAAAAACTTGCATCTGAATTAAATGTAGTTAAAGGGACAATTGGTAATTATGAAAGTGCAAGAAGCTTAATCGCTACACCTTTTCTTTATACTATATGCCAAAAATATAATATGTCTGCCGATTACTTACTTGGTAAAATAGATAACCCCAAGTATTTAAAATAATTCATTTTAGTTATTATTTAGGATTAATACTTTTTATAATCTAAATTTATAAGCACTCCTAAAAACATAAAATAAACAAGGGTATTAGTTCCTCCATAACTAACAAAGGGTAGGGGAAGCCCTATAATTGGTAATATTCCCAAATTCATTCCTATATTTTGTATTTGCGCAAAAATAAACATTGCTAAAAACCCTGCCATAAACAATTTATATTGTTTATTATTTATTTTAAATAATTTAACTAAAAAATAAAAATCTAAAACAAAAAAGCAAATAATCATCAACACAAAACTAATAATTCCCAAATTACTAATTGATAAAGCCACGATAAAATCGGTTGGTGCCTCCGGTATATAAACACCACCATTTCCTTTAAAAAAATCAGCCATCCCAATCGATATTAAAGCTCTATTTAACTGAAAAGAGTCGTTATTAACAAACGTTAATATTCTATCTACCCGATAAAAAAAGGAAGTTCCTATTAAATCAATTAATAAATCTTGTTTAAAATAATAAAGATAACCAAAACCTCCTATAAAAACAATTAAAATAATAATTAATATAATATACCATTTAAAATTAATCTTATATACTAAAATCATTCCCATTAAAATAGCAAAATAAATAATAATAGCCCCCGTATCCGGTTCTAAAAAAACTAGCAAAGAGGGAATTAAAGTGATAAATAATGCTTTTAATATAACTTTAAATTCTTGCTTCATTCCTTTTTTCTTAGTCTTAGCCAAAAAACTACTTAAATACAAAGCTAAAGTAAATTTCATGAGTTCACTAGGTTGAAATGAAAAAAAATAAAAATCAAACCAAGCTTTAGAACCATTAATTGTTTTTCCCCAAAACAAAACCAAAATCAATAACAAAACATTAATGAAATACAAATATTTAGCATATTTAAATACTATTTTGGGTTTTATAATATAAAAGATAATCAATTCTCCAAGTCCCAAACCAAACCACAAAGCTTGTTTAACCAAATAATTTTGATACATACTTTGGTTTTGTCCAACTAAATACATATTAAGTAAAGAAATAGCTAAAAGTCCGAAAATGGGTATAAATAATATAAGTTTATCTCTAATTATTTTCTTTTTCATATTATTATTATGTTTCAAAAGATTTATTTTATCATAAAATGTATTAGAGGTGTTCTAATGAAAAAAGATTTACCAAGCGTATATGCTAATCCCATTGATAAGGATATAAGAAATAATAATGATATTTATTATAGCCAAAGTGAAGAAAGGTCTATAAATACTTCCAATATTTATGAAAAGATAAACCAAATATTTGCTTCCCCCCATCATGTGTATAAAAGTAATGTTTTGATCAAAACTAAAAATAGGCCTATAAAAACAACTATCGTCGGCAAATCAGGTAACTATCTCTTATGCTTAAATGGCGATAAAATAAATATGCTAGACATCATAGATATTGAGCGAATTTAAACATTTGTATGGTTAAATTTGACAATTATAAATATTTATGGTAGAATATATGTCACTTCGCAAATTAGGAGGAAGTAGAAAAAATGAAAAGTTTATGTATTAAAATGGCTTTAGTTATTTTAATTACAAATAGTTTAATTTTAGGATATAAGGAAAAGAATACAGAAAAAATATTAACAGAAACTATTGTTGTTAACAATGTTTTATATCGAAGTGATACCCAACTTAGTAGATATTCAGAAGTAGAAGTTATAGAAGCTTCCTTAAAGGAAGAAGACAAAATTGTCTATAATGGTTTAACTTTAGATGAGTTAAGTACCAAAATAGATAACTTATTAAACTCTACTTTAGATGGCTATGGTTCTACCATTGCTTCTTTATCTTTAGATAGAGGTATCGATCCCGTTGTGGCTGCATCCATCATTCTTGTTGAAACCGGCTGCAAATGGACATGTAGTTCTTTAGTTAGAAATGCCAATAACGTCGGTGGAATGAAAGCATCTAGTAATCGCTATGCTACTTTTGAGAGTTTAGAAGCAGGAATAACGGCCTTTATCGATAACTTAGCGAGTAATTATTATGCTAAGGGGTTAACAACGCCGGAAGCTATAAATCAAAAATATGCCACTAACCCTAATTGGCATGATGATGTTTATTATTATATCGAAGCAATTATGTCTAGTTAATTGCTTTTTTCTTTGAATTATAATATAATAAAAATAGGTGATAAAATTGATCGAGAATAAAAAAATATTAATTTTAGGTATGGCAAGAAGTGGCTATGCTGTAGCTAAACTATTAAGTCAGGGCCATAACACCATTATTATAACTGATGGTAAAGACCAAGATGAAGATAAAATAAAAGAACTTCATGATCTTGGAATCGAATTTATTAAAACCAGCGAACCCGAAAACATCCTTGATGCCACCTTTGATCTTTTAATCAAAAATCCTGCGGTTATGCCTTACCATCCCTGTCTTTTAAAAGCCCAATCTTTAAACATTCCTATTGTAAACGAAATGGAAGTAGCTTATCATTATATTAATAAGCCGGCAAAAATAATTGGCATTACGGGCAGTAATGGCAAAACAACGACGACTACGATTATTTATGAAATCTTAAAAAAAGCCCATCTTCCTGTCATATTAGGAGGTAATATTGGGATACCCTTATCCCAAATTGTTCGAGATATCAAGGAAAACGATATTTTACTTTTAGAAATATCTGATCATCAATTAATTGATTTGCATGATTTTAAAACCGACATCAGCATCATTACCAACATATGTCCCACTCACCTTGATTATCACGGCTCTTATGAAAATTATAAAAATGTCAAAAAGAAAATATTTAACCATCATACTTCTAAAGACTGTGCCATTATTAATGCGGCCAATTATGATTCTTTAAGTTTAACGAAAGATATCCCCTCAACAAAATATTATTTCAATGATGAAAAAAACTATATTTTAGATGACTGGATATATGTTGATAACACCCCCGTTATCAACACCAAAGATATTCTTATTAAAGGAATGCACAATTATGAAAACATTTTAGCCTCTCTTATCTTAGCCCAAATTTTAAATATTGATTTTTCTATAGTTTCTCAAGTATTAAAAGAATTTAAAGGAGTCGAACATCGAATTGAATTTGTCCGCACTTTAAACGGCATAACTTACTATAACGATTCAAAATCAACTAATCCCACTGCGACCATCACAGCTTTAAAAAGCTTTAATGGTAATATTCACTTAATTTTAGGTGGGATGGATCGTAATCAAGATTTTAATGATTTAGCTCCTTATTTATCTCAAGTAAAATGCATTTATGCTATTGGTGAAGTAAGAAAAAGAATTATGGCTTTTGCCCAAAAAGCTAGTAAACAAGCCTACGAATTTCCTACTTTAAAAGAAGCGATGGCCAAAATAAAGGAAGAAGCAACTTCCGGTGATATCGTCTTATTATCTCCTGCCTCTGCTTCTTGGGATCAATATCAAAAATTTGAAGACCGTGGTAATGAATTTAAAGATATTGTCAATAATCTCTAACATTTACAAAATTTGACAGAAAAGTAAAAGTATGCTATAATATACCCCACTTAAAGGGGTGTTTTTTTATGACTTATCAAAAAGCATTAGGCGTGTTAGGCTTAAATTCCTTTTTTACTGGAAAGGAACTAAAAAGAAGATATCATCACTTATCGCAAAAATATCATCCTGATTTATATCAAAATAAAAGTATTGAAGAACAAAAAACGGCTAAAGAACGTATGCAAGAAATAAATATTGCTTATGAAACAATCAAAGCGGGTAGAAAAAATTTAAATCAAGACTTTGAAGAAATAAGTGAATACTATCAAACTTTACACAAAAAATTAAAAGCTTATTTAATGCAAAGACCTATTGAGCCTTTAAAATCATATAATGAAGCTATTAACGATATTATTGATAAATTTAACTTCAGTGTTTTTTCTTCCTCTAAAGATTCTTTCTTCACCATAAAAGAAAATATTGATAATTATTATTTTCTTGCGCTAAATCAGATTAAGAATGTTTATACCAAGTTAAAAGATTATCTTTATACCAAAGAATATATCAATGCCATGGAAGTAGATCATCTCCTAAACTATAATTGTAGCTTAGATGAATTTTATAATGCCTTATTAAATATTGTTAGCAAGTATGGTGTAAAAGCTAAACTTAAAAAAAAGATTGATGAGGAAATATTAAAGTATACATCATTTGCTAGATATAAGCATATCCAAGAAGAAATTAGTCAAATAACTAAAACTGTTATGGATCAAATAATAATGAGTATGGAATGTCTTGAGGCTTTAAAAAACAACACGCACCATCCTATTATAGATAAAATAATTATTCGCATGCACAAAGAAATAGCCAATGCCTTTGCTAATCACTATGCTTTGCAGCATAAAATAATAGGTTATAAAAATCAAATAATAAAAATAGATGATCCTGGCATAACCACTTTTTATAATGAATTAAGTCAAATGATTAATGGTAATTATCCTCTAAAAACGTTAAACCGGGAATATCGCCACTTAGAAAAGTTAATAGAAGCATATTATCAAAAAGAAGATTTAAAACAAGATCGTCTCTCTTTAATAGCTAAAGTATATAAAACGATTCATTTAAACTACTTAAATGCTATCAAACATTTAGAAAATGAACAAGACTTTGAAAAAATTGCTTTTGCTTCCTTTATTTTTGGTAAAGTAATGGAAGAATTAAGTTTAATTAAAGAAGGTCGCTCTCCAATAGCTAATCTTGAAGTTTTAAAACATTTAAGTTTTACTAATTATGCCGAATTACAAGAATTAAATAAAAATAAATATCAAGATAGTGGTATATACATTCGAAAAACTAAAGCTAACACTATCGGAGCTGTTCTTGCCGGGAAAATAACGCATCAAGATTATAAATATGTAACTTTACAAGGCATTCAAGAATATTTAGCTGGGGAATATACTTTGACCAAAGAAGAATTTAACGCTAATTATTTAACGCTTGAACAATTCTTAGCTGAGTCATCCTACCTTGGAACTTTCAATGAATTTTATAATCTCGTTATTTTATATGCTAATGATGCTGTTGAAATATGTTATGATGCTTTTTCCAAAAGTATCCTCATCAAAACATATACCCCAAATAAGTCGACGGTTAAATCATTTGATCCTGCTCATTTAGCCTTTAAAGATCAAGCAAAGATGAAAGAAGCCATTATATTTTATCTTAATAACATTATTGCCGAGCTTAATTCCAAACAAGATAAAAGTCGTGTGCGTAAATAAATATTTGTCGAATTATAAAACAAATAATTATAATTGTGCCCAAAATAACCTAAATATATTTACATATAATTCTAAATATGGTATAAAAAACTTAGAAAGGCCGATTAGTACTAACCTTTACTTTTTAAAAGTTTTTTGTTATACTAACGACTAGGTGGTAAAATGCTTGTATGTGGAAAAAATGTTTTAAAGGCAACTCCAACGAAGAAAATACACAAAGTATATTTAAAAGAAGGTTTTAAAGACTTTGACATATTAAATTATTTACAAAAAAATAAAATCAAATATGAATTAGTCCCTGAATTTCGCTTAAACAAAATGGTTTTAAGCCCTCATCAAGGAATTGTTATCGATATTGATGACTATGATTATTACAAGTTAAGTGATCTTTATAACGAGTCTTTTATCGTCTGTCTTGACCACTTAGAAGATCCTCACAATTTAGGGGCTATTATTCGTACTTGTGAATGTGCAGGGATTAAAGGCATTATTATTCCTAAACTTCGCAGTGTAAGAGTAAATGAAACTGTTATGAAAACAAGTGCTGGTGCCCTAGAAAACGTTAAGATAGCTCTTGTTAGCAATTTAAATGATGCCTTAAATAAGCTTAAAAAAGAAGGATTTTTCATTTATACAGCTCACATGGAAGGCAAGGATTATCGACATGTTGAATATGCTTTTAAAAGAGTTTTAGTAATAGGTTCCGAAGGTAAAGGGGTAGGAGAGCTTATTAAAAAAAACAGTGATGAAATAATCAAAATCCCGATGTATGGTAAAACCAATAGCCTTAATGCCAGTGTCAGTGCTGCAATCTTGATTTATGGAATGCTTGAGGACTAAAATGAAAGAAAAATTAATAAATTTAGACGAAGAATCTAAAAACGCTCTTTATGAAGAATATAAATATATAATCGATATTCTTATTAAAAAATATTATTCTCTTGCCTTGCAATTAGGAATAGACATTCATGAACTAAAAGAGGAGGCTTTATATGCCTTTAGTGATGCCATAAATTCTTTTAATGAATCTAAAAATGTAAAGCTTGCTACTTTTATAACCGTATGTATAGATAGACGAATAAAAAAAGTAATCAAAAAATACAGTGGCCAAAAAGCCAAGCTTTTAAACTCTTTTTATTCCCTAGATTATGATTATGAAGAGGGGATGACCTTAAAAGACATGATTAGTGATGAAAAAACTGATCCCCTCTATAATTTAACTATAAAAGAAGACTATGATGAATTAATAACCAAGATCGAAAACAGCTTATCATCCTCTGAATTAGAAATATTTAAACTCTTAGAAAACGGTCTTGATCGTCGGAGTATTGCTTTAATAACTAATAAAAATGATAAGCAAGTAGACAATGCTATCCAGCGTCTTAAAAATAAAATAAGAGATATCATCAAGGATTAACTTTATCACCTTGATAAATATCTCTTTTTTTCATCTCTTTATCAATTTCATTTAACACATCAAATTTTTTTAAAAGCCAAAAAGGAGCTACGAGTTCTTCTTTTATTGGATCTCCTGTAATACGCATAATAACTGTTTTTGGATCTAAATATTCTAGTTGCCTACAGACAATATCAACATATTCTTCTTTGCTTAAAACTCTAAATTTCTCTTTTTGATAAATATCCGCTAGTAAAGTATTTTTATTAACATAAAGCATATGAATTTTAATGCCATCAATACCTAAGGTATTAAGATATTTAACAGTATCTATCATCATTTCTTTTGTCTCATAAGGTAAACCATTGATTATGTGTACCACCACAAATATTCCTCTTTGCTTAAGTTTATTTACTGCTTCTTCAAAGCCCTTTAAATCATGACCCCGATTAATATATTTTAAAGTTTCCTCATGCTTTGATTGTAAGCCAATTTCCACCATTAAAAATGTGCGCTTATTAAGTTCTTCTAAATAGTCTAGCACTTCATCGGCTAAAGCATCACACCTAGTTGCAATATCAAGACCAATTACCTTATTAAAGCTAAGAACTTGTTCATATTTTTCTTTTAATACTTGAATTGGGGCATAAGTATTTGTATTTGCTTGAAAATAAGCGATATACTTAGAATTAGGCCATTTCTTTTCAAGTGGTTTTTTAACTAAAGAAAATTGTTCTGCAAGGCTTAATTGCTCATAATAATTACCACTTCCATGTAAGCAATAAATACATCCTCCCGTTTTATAATTAGGGCAGCTAAAACCTGCATTTAAGGCTACTTTAAATACTTTACTCTTAAATTTTTGCCTAAAAAAATAATTAAGAGTATGATAACGTTTATTATCTAATGTATATTTAAACATAATTTAACTCCTAATTTATTTTAATCAAAATTATTATCTTTGTAAAGAACTAATATCTAAAGTATTATTAGCATATGCCTTAGCAGCTTCATTTATAACCACATCATATAATGGGATATTATTTTCCTCACAATAATTAACAATATCGGCAAGTTCTTCTTCTGTTAAAACTCTACCTGTTCCTTTAATTGGGAACCCATTTTTATCTTTCGCACAATTAAATTCATAAGTTGATGCTATTACGGCTTCTTTATTTACATAAGTAGCTATTCTAAGAGGTTTAAATAACATATTTAAAAGTTTTTTATCAAGTTGTGTAATATTTAAAGTAAATAACTTAAAAGTATGCACCGGAACGCCGTTATATTGATCAAAATAATCAAATAAAGTAAATTTTGTCGGACTATTTTTAATTTTAAGAGCTAATTGTTTTGCATAATATTCTTGTTCTTCTTTTAACAAAGTTCTTTCTTTTTGCATTTTTTCTTTAACACCTCTAACTAGTTCTTCTTCTTTAATCTCATCAATTTTGGTTTTAAGGTGCCCGCTGTTAAAAGCATTTTGGCGGCAAAACTCATCAAAAGAAAGTTCACTATGCATATAGCCTTGCAATCTTTCCCCGTAATCAATCGTTTCCCGTTTCTTTTTTTCTCTAGCCATCTTGTAATTTTCCTTTTGGACAATTCTTAAATTCGTTAGCAGTTTTCGCTCTAAAGCTTTTATTTCTTCAGCTGGTAACAAATAATTAATTCCATAGCAATAAACTGATATATCTACTACTTCCACTTTATTTGCCCGTAAAACCTCTTGAATTTTAGCATTATCGGTTTCATCTTTAATTGTATCTAAAACGGCATATATCTCTTTTGTATATAAATGTCTTCGACATCTTGTTTCTTCTTGATCAATAAATAAGTTTCGATGTAAAACCTTTTGGGCATAGACTTGAGCTAAGAATAGCACTTGTTTTTTCGTCATTTGATTATCTATAGTGCATTTAAGGATTTTATCCTCATCCGCTAAAGCACAAACCTGATAATATTTCTCTAATCTTTGGATAACCATATTACCAAATGACTCTAACTCGAAAATACCTTGCGAAAGAACAAATAATTCATAATCATTCAAAGTTAATTTTTTTAAATAACTATCAGCCTCATCTTTAGCTACAAGCTTTCTTTGGATATTGTTACATATTTTTATAACATACTCTTTAAAAGTTTGTTTTTCTTTAGCATTTGCATATTTATCAGCGTATTTTTTAGCAAGTAATTTATCGCTAGCAAAATTACCTTCTAAAAACGAAGTAAATTCAACATAACTCTTTTTATAATCCTCAAAATCTTCAAACGGAATATTAAGCACTTCCTTAGCACAAATGGCTAAAAGATGTTGTAAATCTAAAACGCTCATGTTTTCAGCCCCAGCCATTTGTTTAAGCATATCTAAGTCCCATTTTCCCTCTTTAGCTTGAAAAAATAAATCCATTAGTTTTTCTTTCTTTCCTTTATAAAGCATCAAAATATAATCTTTAACTAAAGTATCTTGTTTATTATCAAGCGTATATAAATGAATTGCTCTTTCCATATAGCCATCACTAATACCATAATAAGCATAAATACTTTCGAATGTTTTTAAAGAAGCATCATTCGCCTCAATCATCTGTTCCATACAAGTTCTCACAATTTGATTTACTTGCGCATAAAATTTTCTTTTCAAATTATCACTAGCTTTCAAAAAATATTTATTAGCTAGATAAAACTCATATCTTGAACATTCTTCCCCCTTAATAAATTTTAAAAACCCTTTTTTTTCGTCCATAATTTTTCCCCCCTTAAAAAAAGATAAGACCTATTTTAACACAATATTACAAATTAGTCAAAAAAAATTTTTTCGTGCATATATTTAGCTAGGAGGATAAACTATGTTGCACGGTCTAAGTAACGAAGAAGTAGAAGTAAATAGAAAATTATATGGTACAAATGGCATTACGAACATTAAAAGCAAGAGTTTTTTAAAACTATTATTAGAATCTCTAGGTGATCCTATTATCAAAATATTGTTAATTGCTTTAGCAGTTAAAGTAGTTTTCTTATTTGAAGATTCCAACTATTTTGAAACTTTAGGTATTCTTATTGCCATCTTCTTAGCCTCCTTTATTTCCACCATTTCGGAATATGGAAGTGAAGCAGCCTTTCGGCGATTACAAGAAGAAAGCTCTAAAATATTAGTCAAGGCTTTAAGAAACGGGAAGATAGGAGAAATTCCTCTCGAGGAAGTAGTAAAAAATGATATCATCATCCTCCAAAGTGGTGACCGTATTCCTGCTGATGGTTATTTATTAAAAGGCGAGCTGCGAGTAGATGAATCAAGTTTAAACGGCGAAACAAAGGAAGCTAAAAAAGTACCCCCTTTAAATGCTCAGGTTTTACAAGACCAAAACAAATTATATCGGGGAAGTGTTGTTTATAATGGGGAAGCATACATGCTTGTAGCGGCAGTCGGTGAAGAGACGATGTATGGCGCTTTAGCTAAAGAAGTGGGTGAAAGTGCTCCTGCATCCCCCCTCAGACTAAGACTTCAAGGCTTAGCCAAATTTATTAGTCGGATTGGTTATTTTGGGGCGGCTTTAGTAACTATATCTTATTTGTTTTCCGTTATAGTTATTGACAACCACTTTGATCCTGAACTAATTATGAGTACTTTAACAAACTTTCCTGTTATGGCCGATCATCTCATATACGCTTTAACTTTAAGTGTGACTATCATCGTTGTAGCGGTCCCTGAAGGTTTACCGATGATGATTACTTTAGTCTTATCAAGCAATATGAAAAGGATGCTTAAAAGTAATGTTTTAGTCAGAAAATTAGTAGGAATTGAAACAGCTGGCAGCATCAATGTTTTATTAACCGATAAAACCGGTACTTTAACTAAAGGAAAATTAGAAGTAAGTGAAATAATTAGTGCTGATAACATTCATTATCAAAGCCTTAATAGTTTAAAGAAAAATCCCCAATATTACGAAAAAGTATATAATAACCTATATTATAATAATGATAGCAAGTTTAATGAAGAAGAAGAAGTATTTGGTGGTAATCAAACGGATAAAGCATGTTTAAAGTTTATCAAAATAGATAAAAGCTTTAAAAGAAGAGTTTTAAAACAGACCCCTTTTGATAGTAGTTTAAAATATAGTACATCAACCCTTGATGATAATCTAACTTATATCAAAGGAGCTACCGAAAAATTATTACCTAATATTTGTTATTATCTAAACAAAAATGGTGAAGAAAAAATATTATTAAACAAAAAGCTTATTACGGGACTAACTCAAAACTTAACGAAAAAGGGGATTAGAGTCTTAACTCTTTGTTACTCAAAAAATAGTGAATCTCTTAATAATTTAGTTTTCTTAGGTCTTGTAGCTATAAAAGATGATTTAAGGCCGGAAGCAAAAGAAGGGGTAAGTCTAATTAGGAGTGCTGGCATCAACATGATTATGATTACTGGGGATGCTAAAGAAACAGCTGCTTCCATTGCCACTGATATTGGCTTGCTTACTAAAGATGATCTTGTATTAACTAGTGATGAATTATCTCGTCTTAGTGATGAAGAACTAAAAAAATGTGTTGGTAATTTAAAAGTCGTTGCTAGAGCACTTCCTACCGACAAATCGCGGTTAGTCCGTATTTTAGAAAGCATGAATTTAGTTGTTGGTATGACCGGTGATGGGGTAAATGATGCTCCGGCCTTAAAAAAGGCTGATGTTGGTTTTGCCATGGGTAGTGGAACTGAAGTTGCTAAAGAAGCTGCCGATATTGTTATTTTAGATGACAACATATTATCAATTAGTAAAGCTATTTTATATGGAAGAACCATTTTTAAAAGCATTCGCAAGTTTATTATTTATCAATTAACTGTTAACATGTGTGCCCTAATATTATCGATAATAGGACCATTTGTTGGTATAAATACCCCGATAACTATTATTCAAATGTTATGGTTAAACATGATTATGGATACTTTCTCTGGACTGGCTTTTTCTTTTGAGCCTCCCCTTAAAAGCTATATGTATGAACCACCCAAGCCTAAAAGTGAGCCTATAATAAATTCTTATATGATTGGCGAAGTATTATTTACTGGCCTTTATTCCGCTATTCTTTGCCTTCTTTTCTTAAAACTTCCAATCATTAAAGAAATAATTCGTCCTGAAGAAAAATATTTAATGACCGCTTATTTTGCTTTATTTATCTTTATTGGTATTTTTAATGCCTTTAATGCTCGCAGTGAACGCATTAACATATTAGCTAATTTAAGAAAAAACAAAGTTTTTATTGCTATAATTGTTTTTATTATTAGTGTTCAAATTTATTTAATATATCACGGGGGTGACTTATTTCGGACATATGGCCTAAAAGCAAATGAATTTTTTATCGTTTTAATTCTTGCCTCAACGGTCTTTCCTATTGATTTCCTTCGCAAAATCTTTTTAAGAAGGCATCATTTAAAAACCGGTGTTTAACTTTTTAAAAATTTTTCCATCGTTCGACAAATTTAGCCATTTAAATATGCTAATATTACTTTAGGTGAGAAAATTATGCGTACATTTTATATTTTTAACATTAATAAAAGTTTTTACAATCTAATGAAAAATAATCCTTATCATTTATTTAAAACTATGGAAGATATCCATAACTTTGAAGTTCAAGATGTCAGTGTTGCTTATGATTTATTTAAACAAATCGTATCTCCCTTTGATAAAAGTAAAATTAACAATTTAATCTTTAAACAATGTAAAGATAATGATTTTTACTCTAAATTTCATAACGTTCATCGGATTCAAAACAAATATTTACCTGAGGACTCATGTTTAATTGTGAGTAGTGCTTTTCTTTTATTAGAAAGCAATATTCTAAAACCAAGCTTTTTATCAAATTTAGGCAATATCCAAAATTTATTTGTATGTGATTTTAAAAACAAAGATTATTTTTGGCTAAATGAACTTGTTCGCTTGTAAAAAATGAATTTTTATAGTAATATATTAATGAGGTGAATATTTATGTGGGCCCAAATTTTATGGTGTATAATTGGACTTATAGTTGGTTTATTACTAGGTTTTTTCCTAGCAAGATTTTTTATGCAAAAGTATTTAAAGAAAAATCCGCCTATCAACGAAAAGATGATTGAGGTTATGATGACTAGCATGGGAAGAAAGCCAAGTAAAAAACAAGTAAACCAAGTAATGAAAGAAATGAATAAATTTATGTAAAAACATGTTTAGGCATGTTTTTTTGTCTTATAGGAAAAAACACGTGTATTTTTTGCTTGATTTTCACATATATATATGGTAGACTTATAAATAGAATAAAAGGTGGTGTTAGGGATGGATTTCCTTAATAATTTATATGAAAGCGACTACTTTGGAATAGGTTTATTTGCCGTTATTGCCTTTTTAGTAGTAACATTTTTAATTGTTTTATTTTTTGGAAAGAAAGATGAAAAGAAAAGAAAATTAGAAGCGACTCAAAAAATTGCCGCGGAAGATACGTTTAAAGAAACAAGCGCAGCTACTCCTGTTGAGATACCTGCTAATCCTAATCCAGCTACGCCGATCAATTTAGAACCGGCTATTACTGATGTTCCCCCTGTAGCTCCTGTGGCTCCAGTAGAACCAGTTATTCCTGTAGCTCCAACAGAACCCGTTATAGCTGTTGAAGATAATAATGAATATGTTGATAATCTTACTATAGACGAACCAGTAAAACCTCTTGCGAAAGAAGAGCCGGTATCATCAGCCGTTACTCCGGTTGTTACACCATCGCCTTCTAGTATTGAGTTGGAACCTACTAAAATAGAGATACCTTCATCTTCGGCTGAAGTGGTCTCTCCTGTTATAAATGAACCAACTCCTATCATAAAAGAAGAGGAACCTAAATTACAAATTAATGAAGAACCTGTAATTGATACTTATTATAAACCGGTTGAAAAAGTTAACAGTGAAACAATAAATGTCCCTAATATTGATTTTGATGCTTTAGCTAAATCAATATCTCAAGAATTAGATGAACTTGAAGAAGACTCTAAAAGGCATGATGAAGTAAAAGTAACGCCTATGAGTGAAATTACCAACAGGGCTTCTGTTAATTCTCCCCAAACTTTTAGTTCTGTTTATGTGGAACCAACCGCTAAAGAAACACCTAAAAGTAAAATTGAATTACCAAAAAAGATTGAATTACCAGCCCGAAAAGGGGAGTAATATTTGTTATTTTTGTAAAAAATTAGTAAAATAAATAATAATGTTGCTAAAATATCTATAAAAAAGTAAAAAAGTCCTTGATTTTAAGGGCTTTTTTTGATAATGTTATTATGTAAGGTAAAGACCTTATAAATTTTAGTTTTTGAAGTTGGGAGGTAAAAAAATGTCAAGAACTGAATTAGTAGAATTTGCTGCTGCTAAAGCTGAAGTATCTAAAGCTGAAGTAGGACGCGTCTTAGACGCCTTATTAGAAGGAATCCAAACGGGACTAAAGAAAGAAGGAAAAGTTACTTTAGTTGGTTTTGGAACATTCAGTGCTAAGAAACGGGCTGCTCGTGAAGGTATTAATCCTTTAACTAAAGAAGCTATCAAAATTCCTGCTAAAACTGTAGCTTCATTCAAAGCTGGAAGCAAATTAAAAGACGCTTTAAACTAGTCTTAGCAGTCAAATAAAAATTCAGAGCCAATCTGAATTTTTAATTTTGCTTTATAATTTCTTCTGCTCGAAAAAAGTAATTTTTGGTTTTCAAATTCTTTAAATAGTGTTATAATTAAGCATGCGACAAATATAATAAATTGGAGGGATTTTTTTGAAGAAAAATAATATCGTATTAACCTTTATAATTCCCATTATCATTGTTATAGCTCTTTTAATAGTTCAAGCTTTTTGTGATTTAGAGCTACCGAGTTACACTTCGGATATCATTAATAATGGAATTCAACAAGGGGGTATTTCCTCAAATGTACCGGAAGTCCTAACTACGGATATGTTTGATGCTATTATAAGTATAAGTGATGAGGATCCAGCTTTATTAGCTAGTTATGATCTTTATATTACTGAAAATTTAAGTGATGAAGAGCATAATAGTCTCATCGAGGATTATCCTTTACTTGAAGATGAAAACTTATACTTATTAAAAGATTTAACTGAAGAGGAAAATTCGATAATTGAAGAAAAGATTAAGATACCTCTTATCGTTACCACCATGTTATATGAAAACAACGAAAGCATAGCTACTTCTCTTAATTTAGCTATTCCTGAAGAAGGAAACTTATTAGATATAGTTTTAGCTATGGATAATGATACCAGGCAATATGTTTTTGCCTCTATTACTACTGCTTTACAATCCATGGATGACATGGTAATTGATCAATATGCTTATGCTAGTGTTAGCGCTATTTATAATGCGATAGGCATCAATATGGAAGATTATCAAATAAATTACATTATTGATAAAGGTACATCAATGCTTTTAATCGCTGGTTTAGGAATGCTTATTGCTATAATTGTTGGCCTCTTAACTAGTAAACTAGCTGCCAAAATTGGTTATTTATTAAGAAGCAAAGTTGTTAGAAAAATCATGAGTTTTTCTACGGCTGAATTTAAAGAATTTGGAGCCTCAAGTCTTATAACCCGTTCCACCAATGATATAGAACAAATAAAAACCTTCTTTATCATGTTGCTAAGGATTGTTGTTTTTGCTCCTATTATGGGTATTGGAGCTTACATTAAAGTAAGTGATAATCCTCTTAATTGGATTATAGGCATTGCTTTAATTATCATCTTTGTTTTAATTGGTTTATTATTTGGTCTTGCTATGCCTAAGTTTAAAAGTATTCAAAAATTAATTGATCGACTTAATTTAGTCTCAAGAGAAATTATAACAGGTATGCCGGTTATAAGAACGTTTGGCACAGAAAAATATGAAGAAGATCGTTTTGATAAAGCTAATATTAAGTTGACCAAGACCAATCTTTTTGTTAACCGATTAATGGGAATAATGATGCCTAGTATGATGCTTGTTATGAATATCATAAGTATTTTAATCGTATGGTATGGTGCTCAAGAAATTGACTTTGGTACCCTTCAAGTTGGAACCCTTCTTGCTTTTATATCTTATACGATGCAAATAATTATGTCTTTCTTAATGATTTCCATGGTATCGGTTATGATGCCAAGAGCCCTCGTTTCTCTAAAAAGAATTAAGGAAATTCTTAAAAAAGAAGTATCTATTGTGGAACCAACTCATCCTGTTGCTTTTGACCCTAAACAAAAAGGTGTAGTTGAGTTTGTTGATGTAAGTTTTAAATATCCTGATGCTGATGAAGCTATGCTTAAAAACATCAGTTTTAAAGCTACTCCTGGAACAACTACAGCCTTTATTGGTTCAACGGGATCCGGTAAATCAACACTAATCAATCTCATTCCTAGATTTTTTGATGCTACTAGTGGTACTATTTATGTTGATGGGGTAAATATTAAAGAAGCATCTGTAATTGAATTAAGAAACAAGATTGGTTATGTTCCTCAAAAAGGTATGCTTTTTTCAGGAACGATTAAATCAAATTTAATGTTAGGCAATGATGATTTAACTGAAAGTGAAATGAAAACGGCCGCCCGCGTTAGTCAATCTTTTGAATTTATTAATTCTAAGAAAGACAAATTTGCCAGTGCGATATCTCAAGGGGGAACCAATGTCAGTGGAGGACAAAAGCAACGTTTATCTATAGCTCGGGCCATTGCTAAAAATCCGGAGATCTATATATTTGATGATTCGTTTAGTGCTCTTGATTTTAAAACTGATGCCGCCCTTCGTAAAGCCTTATTTAAACATGCTAAAGATGCTACCGTCTTAATTGTTGCTCAAAGAATTAGTACTATTATGAATGCTGATAACATTATAGTTTTAAACGAAGGCGAAATCGTCGGTAGTGGTACTCATAAAGAGCTACTAAAAAGCTGTCAAATTTACAAAGAAATTGCTTTATCCCAATTAAAGGAGGAGGAACTTTAATGGCTAAAAGAATGGGACATGGTCCAGGTGCAGTTGACAAAGCTAAGGACTTTAAAGGAACATTAAAGAAATTTTTAAAAATACTAAAAGATTATAAAATATTAATAATTCTTGCCTTTCTTTTTGCTATTGGCAGTACAATATTTTCTATCATATCTCCTAAGATTTTAGGAAATGCTACAACCGAAATCTACAATGGCATTATTGCTAAAATAAATGGTACTGGCGGCATTAATTTTTCCAACATAAGAACCATTCTTATTTGTCTAGCGGTTTTATACGTCGTAAGTGCTATCTTTAATTACATTCAAAACTTGATTATGACGCACGTTTCCCAAAGAGCAAGCTACAAGCTTAGGAAAAGAATTGCCGAAAAACTAAACAAATTACCAATGAGTTATTATGACAAGCAAAACACTGGTGATATTTTATCGGTAATTACCAATGATATTGATACTTTACAGTTAAATTTAAATCAATCGGCTACACAATTAGTATCTTCTATTGTAACTATCATAGGTATCTTTATTATGATGTGTACCATCAATTTTACTTTAGCTATTATTACAGCTTTAATATTACCAGTAGCTAGTTTCATTGTTTTATTAATTGTTAGAAAAAGTCAAAAACACTTTGTTGCCCAACAAGATTATTTAGGAAGTGTTGATGGCGAAGTTGAAGAAATGATCAGTGGTCATACGGTTATTAAAGCGTTTAATGCAGAAGAAAAAGCTATGAAAGATTTTGATAAAGATAACTTATTATTATGTGATGCTGGTTTCAAAGCTCAATTCTTATCTGGCTTAATGCAACCTATCATGAATTTTGTTGCCAACTTAAATTACACTATAATTGCCATTTTAGGAGCAATATTTGCTATAAACGGCAAAATTACGATTGGTAATATTCAAAGTTTTATTCAATATTCTCGTAATTTTACCAATCCTATTTCTCAACTAGCCCAAATATCCAACTTAATCCAAAGTATGATCGCTGCTAGTGAAAGAGTTTTCAACTTTCTTGATCAAAAAGAATTTATTGATGAAGGAACTAAAAACTGTGATAAAGTAAAAGGAAATATTGAATTTAAACATGTATCTTTTGGTTATACCAAAGACAAAATAATTATTAAAGATTTTAATGCCAAAGTAAAAAATGGTCAAAAAATAGCTATTGTTGGTCCTACTGGTGCTGGTAAAACTACGATTGTAAAACTCCTTATGCGTTTTTATGAATTAAACGGTGGGGAAATACTTCTTGATGGCATCAATATAAAAGATTACAAACGGGAATATTATGAATCTGTCTTTGCGATGGTCTTACAAGACACGTGGCTCTTTAATGGTACCATTTTAGATAATCTTCGTTATGGTAATTTAAATGCTTCTGATAAAGAAGTAATAGATGCGGCCAAGACGGCTAGCGCTGATTACTTTATTAGAACACTTCCTGATGGTTATAATTCCATGATTAATGAAGAAACCAATAACGTCAGTGGGGGCGAGAAGCAATTATTAACTATTGCTAGAGCCATCCTTGCTAATCCTAAAGTTTTAATTCTTGATGAAGCAACAAGTAATGTTGATACTCGTACAGAGGAATTAATTCAACAAGCCATGGATAAAGTAATGGAAGGAAGAACATCATTCATCATTGCCCATCGACTTTCAACCATTAAAAATGCTGATTTAATTTTAGTTATGAATGAAGGCGATATTGTTGAAGTTGGTCGTCATGA
>CALVHY010000018.1 GCA_944329205.1 uncultured Bacilli bacterium
GTAAAAATAAGCATAACCAAAATCATACAAACAAGGGAAGAAATACATTCTGCAAAAATGACATTCTTCCTTTTTTTATAATATACTTTTTCTAATATCGCTAATACCAAAAAGGACATAACAATAATTTTATTATGTTCCCAAATACTTTCATTAACAGGAAAAAATAGACTTGTAAAAAATGTTGGGAAACAATCATAAATAAAGTGCAGTAAAGCACTTAAAAGAAAAATGAATATAACACTAATTACTTTCCATTTTTTTAAAGTCATAATATCACCTGCTATTATATAGTGTAAAAATGAAAAAAATATGCAAAACAGTCATTTTCTACTTGACAAACGCATATAAACTGTATATAGTGTATATATACAGAAGAGGTGATAGTTTGCAAATAATCATTAGTAATTCTGTTGATACCCCAATTTATGAACAGATTGAAGCTAGTATCAAAGAAAGTATTTTAAAAGGAGAACTAATGGGAGGAGAAATGCTTCCATCAATTCGATCCCTTGCTAAAGATCTTCGTATTAGTAATATTACAACCAAAAGAGCTTACGAAGAATTAGAACATGATGGTTTTATTACTTCTATTCCGGGAAAAGGATATTTTGTTAAAAAGAAAAGTGAAGAATTTCTAAAAGAAGAAATATATACCAAAATAGAAGAAAAGTTAAGTGAAGCGATTAACTTAGCTCATACCTATAATATCGATGAACACGAAATAAAAGAAATGTTAGATACACTTTTAAAGGAGGAATAATTGATGAATAGTATAAGTGTAGAAAATTTATCAAAAAAATATAAACATTTTAAATTAGATAATCTAAATTTAAATGTTCCTGCTGGTTCTGTAATTGGATTAGTTGGCGCTAATGGAGCAGGTAAAACCACTTTAATAAAATTACTCCTTGGAATCATTAAAAAGGATAGTGGCGCGATAAATATGATAGATAAAGAAGAAATAGGCATAGTCCTAGATGATGCTTTTCTACCAGATTTATTAAAAATTAATGATATTAATAAGATAATGAAAAATATTTATAAAAATTGGAACGAAGAATTATTTAAAGAATATTTGCGAAAATTTAATTTAACCAACAATGTAACAATTAAATCATTATCCAAAGGAATGAAAAAGAAACTTGAAATAGCAACTTCGCTAGCTCATAATCCGAAACTTCTAATATTAGATGAACCAACAAGTGGATTAGATCCCATTGTAAGAGGCGAAGTATTAGATATATTTAGAGAGTTTATGGAAAATGATGAACACAGCATTTTAATATCTTCGCATATTACAAGTGACTTAGAAAATATTGCTGATTACATTGTCCTAATTGATAATGGCAAAATTATTTTAAATAAATCGATCATGGACATTACGGATAACTATGGAATTATTCACTGTACAAAGGAAATGTTTGATAAGCTAAAAGATAAGGCAATTAATTATCGTAAAAACAAATATGATTATGAAGTATTAGTTGACAATAAAAAAGAAATAAAAAAAGAGTATAAAGATTTAAATATTGATAAAGCAAATATTGATGAAATGATGTATTTATTATTAAGAGGTGAAAAAGAATGAAAGGATTAATATTAAAAGATTTACTAACTTTAAAAAATCAAATGCGCAATATCATGATAATTATAATAGGTTTTATTATTTTATCTATCATGATGGAAAATTATTTTTATATTTCCTTTATCATTCCATTTTATATAGTGATGCTTGTCATATCAACATTTAGTTATGATGAATTAAATAATGCTAATACTTATATTGTTGCCTTACCATATAATAGAAAGACGATTGTAAAAGCAAGATATTACTTAAGTTTAATGAGTATTATAACCGCTCTTTTAATAGGAGCAATTTTATCCTTTGTAACACCTTTACTGAATCCTGATATGGATTTTATGAGTACTTTTGCATCTTGTGTTGCTGCTGTTATAGGAGTAATATTTGTAATATCATTATTGATGCCATGTTTTTATAAATTTGGTGTTCAAAAGGGTAGAGTAATTCTATTTATTGCTATTATGGCAGTATCATCATTAATTGGTGTTATTCTTTCTTTATTTGAAAACTCTAATTTAAAAATTGCCGAATTCTTTAGTACTTTAGAAAATATAAATTACATTATTTTAGTAGTAGGAGCCATCCTTATAATTTTATTAATCTTATATATTTCTTATTTATTTTCCTGCAAAATATTTAAAAATAAAGAATTTTAGTATAATCCATGTCAAGTGTACTCTAACACTTGCTTTTTTTTCAATATTTTATAGTATAATGAATTCGAGGTAAAATTATGAGAAGTAAACGAAGGAAAAAAATAAAATTAACGAAAGTGGCGAAAATAATATGTAGTATAACGATCATTACAATTACTTTATTTGCTCTAACATTTCATCATACCAATGAAAATTTAGCTGAAGAAACTCATGAAATAAAAGAAGAAGAAAACTATACTTTAAAAATAGATTATCCCGTTTTAGCAAGCAAAGATATAGAAGAGGAAGTAACTACGTATATTACTGAAAAAAAGAATGATTTTTTAACCACTGCTGAAGAATTAAAAGATATTACATCTACCAAACTAGATTTATCAATTACTTATACCCTAACTTCATTATTTGATTATCAAGCACTTCGTATTAATATCTATTCCTATACGGGAGGTGCTCACTATATAAAAGAAGAAAAATCTTATTACTTTAATCCTAAGACTGGAGAAGAAATTGATCTTACTCATTTTTTAGTAGATGAAACTAAACTAGAAGAATTATCTGATTTAGCTTATTATTATATCATAAAATATTACCAAGATAACAATTTAGAATATGATGAGGAATGGATTAAAGAAGGCACAAGCACTGATATAAAAAATTTTACTAATTTTAATTTTAGTGAAAATGGACTAGAGATATTTTTTGCTCTTTATCAAGTTGGACCTCATTCAGATGGGGAAATAAGCATAACCATTCCAGAAAAGAAATTAAAAGGCATTATCAAAGAAGAATATTTGAGTATTGAAGAAGAAAAAGTAGATGTCATAACCCCTCCCAAAAGAGATTTAAGCAAATTTGTGGGCAAAAAGCTTTTGGCATTTACATTTGATGATGGCCCTAGTGATGGGCCAACCAACACTTTATTAGACAATTTAGATAAGTATGATGCTAGGGTAACATTTTTTGTCTTAGGAAGCAGGGTCAACACATACCAAAATTCTTTGAAACGAGCTTATGAAATGGGTAATCTTATTGGCAGTCACACCTATAGTCATCTCAATTTATTTAAGTTAGGGGATTATGATATCATGAAAGAAATAAATAATACCAATGATGCCATAGAAAAAATTATTGGTATTCGCCCGGATAAACTTCGAGCTCCTTATGGCAATACGAATGAACATATAAGAGAAATAAGCAATATGTATTCTATTTTATGGGATATTGATACAGAAGATTGGAAATATAAAGATGCTGAGAAAATTAAAGAAAATATTGTTGCTCATGCTCATGATGGTGCCATTATTTTGTTGCATGATATTTATACCACCAGTGTAGAAGGGGCCTTACTAGCTATGGAAGAATTACAAGATGAATACGCTTTTGTAACCATTGATGAAATGATTGAATTAAAAGGTATCACTTTAGATAAAAATAAAACATATTTTAATTTCTAATATAAAAACACATCCTTATCAGGTGTGTTATTTTTCCATAGTTCTAGCTTCTCTAGCACTAATTTTTACTTTTACTCCATTAATAGTCTTTTTTTGAATATTAGGTTTTTGTTTCATTTTAGTTGCATTAAGTGCGTGACTTCTTCTATTACCTGTTAAAGGTTTCTTTGTTGTAACTTTCTTAGCCATTTTGCCACCTCCATAATTCATTACTTATAAAACTTTACCATATTATATGGCAAAAGTCAATTTATTATCGTCTTTTTAAGCATATTTATAATTATAAAACATACATTTTTTTAGGAGATGATTTAATGAATTGTAAAATACCATTTACAAAGGATATTGATTTTGAAAAAAAAGTAAGTGAAATAACTTCTATCAGCTTAGAGCATGAAATTAAAATAGAAGATAGTACTTTAAAGGGCAACTTTATAGTTTCAGGAGACTTTAAAAGCCATGAAGTAAGCATTAATAAAGAGCCATTTTCTTACATTTTACCCTTTGAAATTGATTTAGCTGAGGATGTTGACCTCGATACCATCGAATTTATGATTGAAGATTTTACCTATGAAGTAATTGATAACTCTATTCTTCGAGTAAACATTGATTTTAATGTTATTGCTAGTTTAAAAGAAGTCGAAGAAAAAGAAGAGGAACCTTTATTTCAGGATGCTGAAAATGCCTTTTTAGAAAAAGAAGAAGCCGATACCGAAAGAAGTGATACAATAGTCGAAGAAAAAAGAGATTTAAAAGACGAAATAAGTGAAGATACTCTTATTAAAAGTCTTAAAAGCGAAGATAATGAATATGCAACTTATCACATTCATATGGTAAGTGATGGCGAAAGTGTTGAGACAATTTGTAAAATGTATAATTCTAATTTAAATATTTTACAAGATTATAATGATTTATCTGCCGTTGCCGCTAAAGATAAATTAATTATTCCAGAAAATAATGAATGATGCCTTAGAATTATTAAAAAGAGAATTTAAGCCTTATCGCTTAACTAAGAAAAAAAGTATTACGATTATTGATTCTACCAGTGGCACTTTTGTCGTCAAAGAAAAAAAGGATAATAAAGTAGCAGAAGCCTACGAATATTTAAAAAGTCGTAATTTTGATTATTTTCCTAAATTAGCTTTAGAAGATCGGGAAGACATCAATGTTTTTGAATATATTGAGGATATTCCGATGCCTAAAGAACAAAAAGCAATTGATATGATTGATCTTGTCTCGCTCCTTCATAGCAAAACAACTTATTTTAAAGAAGTTACTTTAGATAAATATCAAGAAATATACGAAAATTTAAAAGACAATATAATCTATACTAAAAACTATTATGATTTTCTTTATGAAAAACTAATTGAAGAAGTATACCCATCACCTAGTCATTATCTTTTAATGCGCAATATATACAAAATATTTGAAGCTTTGGATTACTGCACTAATGAACTAGATAATTGGTTTGATAATACGAAAAACGAATTAAAAACCCGAGTAGCTTTTATACATAACAATTTAGAAACTGATCACTTTATTAAAAATACAAGAGAATATCTAATTAGTTGGGAACACTCGAAAATAGATTCACCCATTCTTGATTTAATTAACTTTTATCAAAAAGAATACATGAATTTAAATTTTGAACCAATTCTTGATAGATATCTTCGCTCTTATCCTTTAAGTTCCCATGAAAAACATTTATTTTTTATAGTTATTTCTATACCGCCCCTTATTAACTTAGAAGGCATTGAAATAAATGTAACCAAAGAGATTAGAAAAAAACTAGATTATATGTTTAAAACGGAAAACCTTGTCAAAAGTATGCTCCCCCCTAATAGCGAGGATAAATAATTCGAAATAATAAATAAAATAGCAAAAATACTTCTATCAACAAAACAAAGATATTAAACCGCAAAGGCAAAATAAGTGTAATGATAACTTGATAAAAGATCAGAATGCAAAGCCCAAAAATAGCTAATATAGTGAAAAATCCGCCACCATTTCCTTTAGGATACATTATATCACCTATCATATTGTATGATTTTTCTAAAAAAAGCGTTAAAAGTAAAATTGGCAAAAATTGTCGAACGCTTTTTCTTGATTA
>CALVHY010000019.1 GCA_944329205.1 uncultured Bacilli bacterium
ATTTTTATCTCTGCACGAGAAGCCCTCACAGAAATTCCTCCTCTCTTATTTTATTTTCAAAAAAATTCATGATAAAATAATTAAAAATGACCGAATTAATTAAATAGTTTCCAGTCTGAAGCTTTGAAACGCTTATGTTTGCGCTTACTATCTTCTTCTTGTTTTATATAATACAAACCATAACAAAGTGCTGAAAATTTATCTTTTTTAATACTTTTATTTGCTTGACGGAGTATAATATTAATACCCTCGTTCTCCTCCCGGAGATTTCATTTATCTTACTTTATAAAGTCGCTACTTTTATAAAGATTCACTTTTTAGTGATTTTCTTATAGTCACCTATAAGATGAGACCATATCTTCAACTAATTTAGTTGTCTTCCGTTTCGCTCGCTTGAGCTACGTCTTTCGACTGGTCGTTGAACCTTTTATCTATTTTTAATTTTCCATAAATATCCTTTATATGACTATAAATGTTTGTTACAAGCTAAAGAAATACCACTTACATCTATGCTTAACTCTTTAGCAGCCTAGCTCATACTTGGATATTCCTTTATAAAATCGCCATTTAAATCATACTATAAGACAGATTTAACATTGTTTTTTAGTACATAGAAACTATGTTGCATATTCTATGAACCAGTAACCATTTCAAGATTATCTATATGATTATTTTGTTTATTTCCATCGATATGATTAATCTAGTAATTTTCTTTTATTTCTCCATTAAATACTTCATAAATTAATCTATGAGCTAAATATACTTTTCGTTGCCTATTTAAATATAAAAAATATCTTAAATAACCATCATTCTTCATAGAAGTATTTAAATATTTTTTAGTTTTAATATTGCATCCTCTACCATCTTTATTAAACCAATAATTTGAATCTTTAAACTATTTCCATCCATTTCTTTCACTAATTTCTTCATTAATAGGATTAATTTTCTATCTTTTATTTTTACCGGTTTGATTACAGTGTTTTATATTATCTAAAGCATTAACCCATTCTAAATTATTTACATTATTATTTAATTTATTTCTATCTATATGGTTTACTTGAGGTAAATTTTTAGGGTTGTCCAAAAAAGTTTCTGCCACTAATCTATGTATGCAATAATCTCGTTTAACTTTATTTATTGTTAATTTTACCATTTTATAGCCAGATCTTATAGTACCCTTTAAATATTTCTAAGTTTTTTGATTAAAAATATTTCCTTGTTCATCAACAAAATAATTTGTTTGTTCTCCATCAATAATTATTCTTTTCATAATAAACTCTCCCTCCTTTCTTTTTATTTTAAAAATAGATAACTTGGCTGCGGATTGTCCTTAAAATTTTTATCTTTTTACTATACCTTGAGCGTTACCTCTAGCCCTTAAAATATTACTATTCTAAGTTAGTAATAAAAACCGTTTAGGATTTTCCCGCAATTAGAAAGAATTCTTTTAAATCTTTCAATTTAAAAGGCCAAAATTCTAGCATCTCCTCCTTGAGGATGGAGGTCAAAACATATGGGATGAGATATTCATTTCTTTGTTCTGGTGTCATGCTCTGCCCAACTTTAGTACCTAGAAGTTTGTTTTTGGCAATTTTTTCTTCAATTAAGAATTTAACTTTACCACTTTCTATTTGACTCTGAACTATTGAATAAGCTTCTGTATTAATTGGCGCATTTGCTTTAATTATATAAATAGCTTCATCTTCAGTATCATTAGTACGATATTTTTTATAGAATTTTTCTTCATCATTGTAAACTCCAAAAGGCGGGTAATAATCTCCGACACTGTCAACTTGCGATTTTACCATGTAGTCCAGGAGTCCAATGCCTACATTATTTTCTAATAAATTCGCTACAATTTATTACGTTCTCTTATGAACTGCTCATAGTTTCCTATGAGATAAGACTATATCTTCACATAAAGTGCTTTCCGCTTCGAATGCCAATCGCTTGCATCCTACTCCCAAAAGGGATAGTCGTTGAACCTTTTAATTAAAATCTATATTTTCAGTTAAATATTTCCAATTCTTTTTATTCTTTATGGCTCCAATACAATCCTCACCTACATTAAAACGATCTCCAATCTCTTTCTAAGTATATTTTTTCGTTAATAATAAATCAATTATTTCTAATACCTATTCTTCAGAAAGCTTACTTGCATTATTTTTAGAACCCTTCTGATTTTTTAATCCAATAGAATAAGCATGTTTATTGTTTTCTGAAGATGTACACCATTCTAAATTAGATAGATTATTATTGGTTTTGTCACCATCTATGTGATTTACCTATAAATTTTCCATTCCCTCTACAGGATAAAAATTTTCTAATATTAATCGATGTACGGAATATGTATGTCTCCCATCTTCAGATACTAATCTTACTTTTTCATATCCATCTTTATCTAGGTGTTTTGATAAAATTTTATTTGTCTTTTCGCTATAAATATTGCCATTCTCTAAAGCATAGTAATTATATTTTAATTGATATTTGCTGCTTTTAATTAATCTTTTTTCCATTATTATAAACCTCCAATAAAAGTTTTTTAAATTTTAATTAACTTGGCTGCTGATTGCCCTCGCCTTTACGTTAGGGGTTCCCAGCAATTCAAAAAGTTTTAAATGAGCTAACATTAACCCATTCCCGTCTATGACGACTCTGCGGGCCTTATATTTATAAAATAGTTTTTTAATTTTAATTGCCTAATCCTCAAAATGTCCGTCTTCAATTGTATATATATTAACTAAGTTTTTAAATGAGGTTCCTTGTGCTTGCGGCGTTACCTTGAATATGCAGATGACTGACTGGCAGCCCTTCCGACCGACGTCCACGCTCAGGATGTAATAAGCCTGCTGCGACGATCGCCCAGAGAATTCATATTCAGGTTTTTGCAAAACTCTGTTGCGGTCAAATTTCTCTCCGTCGAAGAACGCGTCTTCCACTGTCCCACTCCAGCGCGATTCCTTTTATTCTTGCGATGCTTTGCTTGCATCTCTCTAATTTTCATTAGAAGGTGAGACTATATCTTCAACATATCTCCAAACAAAACCTTTATAACTTTTTATTTTCCCTCGGCAGCATTCTCCTATATGAGAACCATTCTTAACACCAATGGCCTTGGCTGCTATACCTGTAGAAGGATAAGTAGTAATAAATTTCCCTTCTAAAGTGTATTGATTAACTGGCTTGGCTTTGCCAGTATTCGGATAATTTTTTGTTTCTTTTATTTCTTTTTCTCTTGACCAGTAAAAACCACCAGCTAAAGTTTTTATTTGCTTACTTAGCTCTTGCTAAATTAAAGACTTAGAAATGCCTACAGCTTTTGAAGCTTCTCCTATTGTTTTATATTCTGCTACTAATTGTTTATCTTTATTAAAACAAAATACATGTTCAAATTGTCTAAGTTCTGTCTTAATAGCATGCTACTGATTTTCTTCTGGGGTAACCCACTCTAAATTATCTGCTCGATTATCTAAAACATTACCATTTTTATGATTAACTTGTGTTTTTTTAATATCATCATTTGGTAAATAAGCTTGCGCCACTAGTCTATGAGCATAATATCTTTTCTTCTTTCCATCTGGGAGAGTTAAATTAAAAGATATATATTTATTTTTATAATTTGATTGTCCTTTTAAATATTTACCAGTCTTTGAATTATAACATTTCCCATCTTCAGTTATAAAGTATGGAGTACTAATATTTTCAATTATTACCTATTTCAAAAAATAACAACTCCTTTTAAAATATGTTGTATTGCGCTGCTCAACGCTCTGTTGAGTCTTAGTCGTTGAACTTTCTTCTGTTCGAAGTTTAGCTGCTGATTATCCAATCTGCTTAATTTTCAAACATTTACGTTTAAGCTTATTTCATCTTTCCGTTGTAGTTTAAGCAGCTCTAAGGACTTCCCAGCAATTCACAATATTTAAAGAGTACAAATCTTTATACTCTCGTGCAAAGGACGCCTCATTGAATGTCGTGTCTTTTTTAAGGTCTCTAATAAAATTCTTCGGTTGGAGACCGATAGCTACAGGTCATTTATTAAGTAATAAAGATTTAATGGACTATATCATCATCAATATTTTTTGATGCGAAGCGCTTCGACCAGCGACAAACTCTGGCCTACTTGGGCTAAACTCATCACCCATTAGTCTCTACACCTTCTCTTTCGAGCTTGGCACGGGATAAAGTTTACTCTCTTCCCCCGTTAGCTAGTTTTATAACTAACACCACTTTGTCATGTGTTCACTTCGTTTTA
>CALVHY010000020.1 GCA_944329205.1 uncultured Bacilli bacterium
AAAGGCACTAAATGTTATTTGTATTTTGATATTCAAGTGTTAGCGAGTGATACAATACTGGCAAATAAAACGATTCAAGAAAGAACAAGCTTTTCATCAGTATTAACATCAAATACTAATGGCACAATATACTAAGCACCGGATGGCGAGGGGACAAGTTACTACTTTGCGGGAGCCAATACCGAAAACTGGCTTTCGTTTGCGGGATTCTACTGGCGGATTATCAGGATTAATGGGGATGGCACAGTCAGAATCATCTATAATGGAACAAGCACAAGTACCACAGGAACAAGTACCCAGTTAGCTAGTACAAGTGCATTCAATAGTTCGGATTCGGATAACATGTATGTAGGATATATGTATACAAGTGGACAAGTGCATGGATTAGGGTCTAGTAGTACCATCAAAGGTGCCGTAGATACATGGTATCAAAATAATATAGCAAATAACAGTGAGTATACGAATAAGATATCACCAACGACAGGATTCTGTGGCGATAGATCAGATTATAGAGATGCCACTGGAACAACAAGTGGAGGAGGAACAAACCTAACATATTATGGAGCGTATATAAGATACATTAATGATGGAACCCCAACATATGATTGTCCAAATGATAGTGATTTATATACAGTGGCAGGATCAGGAGTTGGAAATGAAGCATTAACCAATCCCGTAGGCCTAATCACTATGGATGAAGTATGGTATGCAGGAGGAAATACACCAAGAAATAGTAGTTATTACCTATATACGGATAGCGAATATTGGACAATGTCTCCGTCTTGCTTTGACGGCAGCTATGCTCACGTGTTCCTTGTGAATTCGCATGGCACCCTGGGCTTCGACTGGGTGTTTGTCACGCTCGGGGTGCGCCCAGTATTAAATCTGAAGGCTGATGTGCAGTTAACGGGCAGTGGCAGTGCCTCTGATCCATTTACAGTCGTTTGACGTAAAGAACACGTAAAAACGGCATACCATTAAAGGGCTAAACGCCCTTTTTCGTATGCTAACTTTTAGTAAGTATCACTTTTTTTAAAAAAGTATTGTTTAAATAGCAATTTTCAGGTATACTTAATAATAGAAGGTGAGATAAATGAAGTTTTATGAAAAATTAATTATTCTAATTGTTTTATTTTTAGGAGTAACTATAGGTACCGCTGCTATAATAGGTTATTATGTAAATGATAATAATCAAGATAATAATAACATTATCTTAGATTAATTACTTCTTTAGCACTATTACTGTATGCTCTAATTAAACCGCCACTCCCCAGTTTTATGCCGCCAAAATATCTAACCACGGCAATTAAACAGTGATTTAAATTATTTTTTTCGATGATATTTAAAATAGGCATTCCACTTGTCCCTGATGGTTCTTTATCATCAGTTTTTTTAATATAATTATCTATTTTATAAGCATAGGGAATATGTTTAGATCTCTTATGTTCTTTTTTTAAATTATTAATTATTAAATCAACTTCCTCGATCGTATCTACCTCATAATAATAAGCGTTAAATTTTGATTTTTTAATTTCTAAAGTATAAGTATTTAACAATTTCATAACAACACCTAATTTTATTATACTAAAAAATGTAGTATAATAAAAGGGTAGGTGAAAAAAATGTTTAAAGATAAACTAAAACTTATTCCCCATTTACCAGGATCATATCAAATGAAAAATAGTGATGGGACGATTATTTATGTTGGTAAAGCCAAAGATTTAAATAAACGGGTAAACTCTTATTTTAATCGGCCCCAAACTGGCAAAACCGCCAAAATGGTAAGTGAAATTACTGATTTTTCCTATATTGTCGCGGCCAGTGAATTAGAAGCTTTTTTACTTGAATTTAATTTAATTAAAGAGTATGATCCCAAATATAATATTTTATTAAAAGATGATAAAAGTTATCCTTATATTGAATACATTAGTAAACCATATCCTAAACTACAAGTATCTCGTTATTTAAACATCAAGAAAAAAGATAAGAAAATGCTTTTTGGGCCTTATCCCAATGCTTATGCTGCAAGAAGAATTGTCAGTTTAATTAACCGGCTATATCCTCTAAAAAAATGTGATACACTACCTAAAAAGGTTTGCTTATACTACCATATTGGCGAATGTCTTGGTTATTGTGAGAAAAAACCATCTTTAGAAGAATTAGCCGCCATGGAAAAAGAAATATTAAGTTTTTTAAGAGGAAATGCGGATGTCTTAAAAAACAAAATTCTTGAAAAAATAAATAATTACAGTGCTAATCTTAATTATGAAATGGCCCTAGAATTAAAAAATGAGCTTAACTACATAAGTATTATTTTAGATAAACAAAAAATGGAATTACATGATTATCTTAATCGAGATGTTGTAGGTTTTTATTTTGACAAAGGCTATTTAAGTATTCAAATTCTTTTTATTAGAAATGGTAAAATGGTCGGTGGTTACTCCGATATTTATCCTGTAATAAGCAATTATGTTGATGAACTTGATACTTATCTTATGAGTTTTTATCATAAACATGAAATACCTAAGGAAATTCTTGCCCCTAAAGAAGTAAATGTTAGTATTTTAAGTGAATTATTAAACACTCATTTTGTCATTCCTAAAAAAGGCAAGAAAAAAGATTTAATTACTCTTGCTTGTCAAAATGCCCAAATAAGTCTTGCCAACGAATTAGAAATAATTTTAAAAGATGAAGAGAAAACGGAAAAAGCCAACGAAGAATTGCAGGATCTTCTCGGTTTAAAAAAATTAGATCGGATTGATTTATTTGATAATTCTAATTTATTTGGTTCCTTTACGGTCAGCTGCATGGTTGTCTTTATAAATGGTCGTCCTGCCAAAAAAGAATATCGCAAATACAAAATTAGCCTTGATAAAAACGATGATTATCATGCCATGCAAGAAGTAATCTATCGCCGCTATTACCGTGCCCTAATGGAAAAAACCAACTTACCTGATTTAATCATTGTTGATGGGGGTATTAACCAAATCAATGCTTGCTTAGAAGTTTTAAATAGTTTAAATTTAAATATTAGAGTATGTGGTCTTAAGAAAAATGATAAGCATCGAACGAATGATTTAATTGATTCTTTAGGTTATAAAACCATTATCATTGATAAAACTAAACCTGTTTTTCATTATTTAACGAGAATGCAAGATGAAGTCCATCGCTATACGATTAGCTATCACCGGACTATCCGCAGTAAAGGGGCTATTTCCAGTGTTCTTGATAATATTGAAGGAATAGGCGCTAAACGCAAAAAGGAGCTAATCAAAACCTTTGGCAGTATTGCTAAAATTAAAAATGCTAGTATTGAGGAACTATCCCAAGTTATTCCCGAAAATATAGCTATTCGTTTACAAGAATATTTAAAAGAAAAAGATGAAGAAAAAAATAACAAATAGGTGGTCAAATGCAAAAATTAATTGAATTAAAAAAAGATGATTCTATTTTAGTCTCAAGTAAAATTGAAAGCTTTTTTGAACCTGATTACGTATATCTACCTATTAATTCTGATCAAACCTTTAAAGTTAAAAAAAATGATTTTGTAAAAATAGGGGATATTTTACTAGATGGCAACACTACTTCTATAGCATCTGTATCCGGCCAAGTAAAGGGGTTAAAAAAACTAAAATCAATTAAGGGCGAAGGCTTATTTTTAGAAATTGCCAACGATTTTAAAGAGCAAAGAATTAATATTAAAAAAAGTTCAAAGTTTACTGAAGAAACCTTTTTAAAAGTATGTCCAAGTATTTTAAATAAAAAAAATCTAGTTTTAAATGCCATTGATGATGAAATATATGTTTTAACTAATAATTACTATTTATTTTGGCAAAAAGATGCTTTTCTCGACTTTTTAAATGAAATTGAAAAAAATTTTAAACTAGATCATGTCTATATATGTCTAAAATCAAACAGTAGTGAAAATATTCATCAATTAATGAATGATTTAGGCATGTATCCAAACATTGAATTAAAAGTCGTCCCGGATTTATATTTATTAGGGAAAAAATCTTTTTTACTTGATTATTTATCTTTAAAGGAAGAGAATACCATTTTTTTTAATACCGAAGAATTTTATCACTTATATAACTATTATAAAAGGGGAAGAACACTTAGTGATAAACTAATAACCATTAGTGGTAATGCCGTTAAAAACCCTTTAGTTATTGCCGTTAAAATAGGTTCTTTATTAAAAGATGTTATTAAAGAGTATATCACCATTAAAAGTGATGACGTAACCTTTATTGCTAACGGTCTTATGACGGGCCAAGAAATAGATTTAAATGATTTTGTTATCACTTCTGATTTAGATAGTCTTCTCATAATGGTAAAAAAAGAAAAACCTGAGCCTAGTAAATGCCTAAATTGTAATTTATGTCATGATATTTGTCCCGTTGGGATTAATCCTCTTTGGTTAAATAAAAAAGAATATTATGCCAAAGTAAAAGATACATGTCTAAAATGTGGTTTATGTTCATATATTTGTCCTGTATATATTAAGTTTAGTTTTAGGAGGTAAATATGCAAACTAGTCCTTTTATTCATTATGCTAAAGATAAAAAAAGCTTATTAAATTCTTATTATTTAGCTCTTTTACCTTTACTTATCTTTGGCTTTTATAAAAACGGTATTTTATTATATCAAAATGCTTTTATATCTTTTTTGGATATGTTTTTACCCCTTTATTTTTATCTAATAAGTCTTATTATTGGGTTAATAGTATCTTTGATATTTAAAAAAAATCGCCTGGAAATGCTTTTATATGCTTTAATTATAGCAAGCAGTATTTCTCCTAATACCAATCTTTTAATCTATCCCTTAGTTTTATTTGCAAGTTTATGTTTTACCCAAGTTTTAACGAAAAAATTTTCCTTTAATGATTTAGCCTTAACTAGAATCATAGTAGTATTAGCACTCTTGATTAACAGCTATTCCTATTTAAATGTGGCCGAAAAAATAGATGCTTTTAACTATAATTTATTTGATATTTTCTTAGGTTATGGTATAAGTGGTCTTGCCAGTAGTAGTCTTTTTTGGCTAATTATCAGCTTTCTTATCCTTGCTTTTAATAAATTTTATAAAAAAATAATTCCCCTCACTGCTAGTCTTAGCTATCTTATAATTACTCTTATCCTCTTTTTTGTTTTAAAGGATAATAGTTATCTAACTACCATTTTAAATGGTACGGTTTATTTTAGTTTTATTTTTGTTGGACCTCACCTATATTTAACGCCTAATAGTAAAAAAGCAAGTATCATATATGGCCTTGCTATTGGTCTTACTACAGCTTTATTAAGCTTAATAGTGCCTATTAATGAAGTTGGTTATTTAAGTATTTTCCTATGTAGTCTTTTTATTCCTCTTTTTAATAACTTTCAATACAAAAAAGATTTACATTCTTAAACTTATATGTTATATTATTGCCATCACTCGTAAAAAAAATTCTTATTTTCCAACATAAGAAGGTATTTTTTACGAGTTTTTTTCTCTGTAGAAAAGGAGAATATGAAAAAGATAGTACAAATATTATTTTGTTTTATCGTCTTTTTAGCGATTAAAACAAATGTAGATGCTGAACAGGCATATATTTATTTAGGTGAACAAATTCCCGATATTCGTCTTCATTTAAAAACCCCTGATGTTGAAAAAAACAAGGGAATGTTTACCATAATTAACCGTAATACAAACGAACTTGTCTATTGTATTGAACCAGGCATAGCACTAAAAGACGGCTATTTTACGGCCTATCAAAGCTTAGATGATCTTGACTTAGATCTTACAGATGAAGATTGGGATTATTTAAGATTAATTACTTTATACGGTTATAACTACAAAGATCGAAGTGATCTTAAATGGTATGTAGTAACCCAATTTATGATTTGGGATTATTTATTAACTGATAAAGGGGAAATTTATTTTATTGATGAAAATAATGAAAAAATATCTTTATATGAAGAAGAAATTAAACAGATTAAAACAGATATAGCCAACCATTATCTTTTGCCATCATTTCTAGGAACTACCGGCCGATTAGATTTAACCGTATCTATTAATGAAGTAATAAGTTTAACTGATCGTAATAATGTTTTAAGCGAATTTCGTCTTGATGGTGCTCCTAAAACGATTGAAGTAAATAATAATAATTTAAAGGTATCTTATCAATACCCCGGCACCCATTATATCTTTTTTTTAAAAACCAATGATATTACAACTCCCAAGCGCATCTATTATAGTGCTGATAATCAAGCTGTTATCAATAGGGGAACCGTTGTTTTCCCTAGTGGAAGTTTATGGGTTAATGTTAAAAGCCCTTCATTTACATTAATAAAAAAGAGTGCCGAGGCCACCACCTTATCCCTAGAAGGAGCAACTTATAATATATATTATGAAGATGGTTCTATAGCATACGCTGATTTAAAAACCGATCAATTTGGCCAAATTTATTTAGAGGAAATATATCCTGGCAATTACTATTTACAAGAAACATCGGCCCCACCTGGGTTTCAAGTAAGTGAAGATCGTTATTATTTTGAAGTTGTTGATCAAGATGTTTTAGTAAAAGTTACAAATGAACTAATAAAAAAAGAAGTTATAATTACCAAATATTTAGAAAGTGTAACAGGCGAGTTAACATATGAGGAAAATGCTACTTTTGCCTTATATGATGCCCAAACCAATGCTTTAATTACCCGTTTTAAGACGGATGAATTAGGCTCATCAAATCTAAAACTGGCTTATGGCAATTACATTTTAAAACAAATATCAGGCCAAGTTGGCTATTACCTAGCTAATGATATATCCTTTCGTATTGATGAGACCTCTGAAGCTAAGAGTACTATTAATATCCAAAACAAGCAAATTAAAGGTTCTTTATTAATTGAAAAAAGAGATGCCAAAACAGGGTATTTAATCATGGATGAAGCTATTTTTCAAATATACAATGCCGATACGAATACGCTTTTATCCCTAGATGGAAAAACTACCTTTAAAACTTTTGAAGGTCGTCTTTATCTTGATAATATTCCCTATGGAAACTACTTTTTAAAAGAAATTAAAGCTCCCAATGACTATGAATTAAGTAGCCAAGATCTTTCTTTTTCCATTTTAAAAGATGAAGAGCTAAAACTAGTAATTAATAACCATCTTCAAAATGGTTCCTTAAAAATAACCAAAAAAGATGCTGAAACCCTAACCGTTTTAGAAAATGTTCTAATCGGTTTATATGACCAAAATAAAGAATTAATCGCTGAATATAAAACGGATGCTTCAGGTCAAATCAATATAAATAATTTAGCTGAAGGCCTGTATTATTTAAAAGAACATTCAGCTCAAGAAGGCTACCAGCTGCAAGAAGACTTTATAGAAGTAGTTATCAAAAACAATCATACAACCACGCTTAATTTATATAACCAAAAAGAAAAAGGTAGCTTTCTTCTAACCAAAATGGATATAGATACGAAAAAGCCTTTAGAAGGGGTAATAATTGGTTTATATAATGAAAATAAAGAACTTATTAAAGAATATACAACCGATAACTTAGGTCAAATAAAAATCAGCAATTTAAGTACCGGCAATTATTATTTAAAAGAGCATACCGTCTTAGCCAATTACGAAATAAATGAAAAATACTTACCCCTTACTATTCATTTAAACAAAATTAATATTTTATCTATTTATAACGAACTAAAAAAAGGCCATCTAAGTATTGTAAAACTAGATCAATATACAAAAAAACCTCTTCCTAATGTTTTATTTGGCTTATATGATGAAAAGCAAAATATATTAGGAAGTTATAAAACTGATGATAATGGGCAAATTACTATTTCTAATATTCCTATTGGCACTTATTACATTAAAGAATTGTCTTCAGAAGCAAATTACAAAGTAATTGATACCTATTTAAAAGTTGCAATTAATGATCAAGCTACAAGTAAAATTGAAGTTTTTAATGTCTTAAAAAAGGGTAGTTTAAAAATAATCAAAGTTGATGAAAACAGCAAAGAGCCTTTAGCAAATGTCACTTTTGCCTTATTTGATCACGAAAAAACCTTATTAGGCGAATATATAACGGATGAAGAAGGAAAAATTATAATTAACGATTTACCTTTAGGTACTTATTATTTAGAAGAAATATCTAATCAAGCTAATTACGAAAAATTAGAAGGGCAAATTGCGCTTGAAGTAAAAGAAGATATTTTAAGTACTATAGAAGTTGGAAACAGATTAAAAATAGAAGTGCCCAAAACAGGAACTAACGAATTTTTAATCACACTTATTTTATCCGCCTTATCTTTACTTTTAGGAGCATTGCTATGTAATTATGATCAAAATAAGTAAAATAATTGGTTTTTTCCTTATCTGTGCCGGAATACTTATTCCTTTGAGCCAGTTTACTTATTATGAATTAAAAAATACCGCGGAAGTCAAGCTAACTACGGCCCAAATAAACCATAATGATTATTATGCTATCTTAGAAATTGCTAAAATAAATCTAAAAAAAGAGTTATATCCTTTAGGTAGTGCTAATAATCATGTTGAAAAAAACATATTAGTTCATGAAAAAAGTATTTTTCCAGGAAACAAGCGCAGTCATCTCATTTTAGCCGCCCATTCCGGGTATGGAGCTAATGCTTATTTTAAAGACTTATATCAATTAGAACTTTATGATCAAATCAAACTTTATTATGCTTCCGCCTTATGGCTTTATGAAATAATTGAAATTGAATATCAAGCTAAAACTGGCCTTCTTTATTTAAAAAACGACAATGAAAACATGCTAACGCTAATTACTTGTACCCAAAATGATTCTACCAAACAAACGATCTATTATGCCGCCTTAAAAGATCATAAAAAGCTTTAAAAACAGTAAAAAATGTAAATTTTTTAAAAAAATTTGCATTTTTTTAAAGGATTTTAAGGGGTTAAGGGTAATATATATAATTAGAAACGTAAAATTAGAGGGGTGAGGGCATGGTTACGAATGAAGAAATTGAAAATATTCGCCGCAATGCCAACATAGTCGACATTATTTCTAATTATATACCTTTAACCCAAAAGGGTAAAAACTATTTTGGGGTGTGTCCTTTTCATGAAGATCACTCTCCCAGTTTAAGTGTATCGACGGATAAGCAAATATACAAATGTTTTTCCTGTGGGGCCTCTGGTAACGTTTTTACTTTTGTCAGTGAGTATGAAAACGTTAAATTTTTAGAAGCTGTTAAAATTGTCGCCGACTTATGTGGCCTGTCTTTTACGCCCCAAATCAAAAGTTCAAACACCTCTGTTAATCAAACCGCATACGAAATAATGAACTTAGCCTCAAAGTTTTATCAAAACAATTTAAATAGTCAAGAAGGTCTTGTCGCCAAAAAATATTTAGAAACAAGATCATTAAATGAAGAAATTCAAAAAGAATTTGAAATCGGTTTATCCTTAAGTGGTGCTCATTCCCTTCACGCCTTAGCTCTAAATAAAAAATATCAGCTAGCCGATTTAGAAGCTTTAGGACTAGTGGGAAAACGCGATGATTATGTCTATGATATTTTTCAAAGAAGAATAATGTTTCCCATTCATGATTTAGATGGTCGCCCCGTTGGTTTTACTGGCCGCATTTACGAAGATTCCGATCAAGCCAAATACATCAATTCCAAAGAATCGCGCATTTTTAAAAAAGGTCTTATTCTTTTTAATTACCATCGAGCTAAAGCCGCCGTCAAAAGAAAAAAAGAAGTAATTATTGTCGAAGGCAACATGGATGCTATCCGTTTGTATGCATCGGGCATAAAAAATGTTGTTGCGCTTATGGGAACCAGTTTAACTAAAGAGCAAATTGGCATCATCAAAAATTTGCGAGCTCACGTTCTTCTAATGTTTGATAACGATGAGGCCGGGGAAAATGCTACGTATCAAAATGGCAATTTATTAAAAGATCATGGGATTAACTTTGATGTTATTCGCCTAACGCAAAAAAAAGATCCTGATGAATACATCATCGCTTATGGCCCCCAAGCTTTAGAGGAAAATATTCGTAATCCTATATCGTTTTTAGATTTTAAACTAAAATATTTTAAAAAAAATAAAGACTTAAGTAAAACTCAAGATTTAGTTAATTATATAAAAGAAATAATTAATGATTTAAATAGTTTAGATGATGATTTAACCAAAGAATTAACATTAAAAAAAATTAGCCAAGATTATGATATTCCCTATAATTTACTAGAAAAAGAGCTAGCCAAAATAAAAGCTCCTCAAAAAAAGTCATCATCAAAAACACCAAAGCCGAAAACTAAACTCTCAAAATACGATAAAGCTTGTCAAAACATTCTTTATTTCATGATGAATGACAGTCGCTTTATTAGAGCCTTCAAACAAGATCTAGGTTTTTTTAACGAAAAAAAATATCGTGATATTGCTAATGAAATAATTTATTATTATGAAACTAACAAAGATATTGATCTCAGTTCTTTTCTAGCTTTTGTAGGGCCAAAAGATTACATATATGACGATATCTTGGAAATACTAAAAATATGTCAAATAAATGAATTTAAGGCTGATGTTTTTGATGAATTTATCAGTGTTGCCCAAAAAGAGATGGTTAAAAAAGAAATTGAAGCTTTAAAAATTCAAATTGCTAATACGACGGATGCTAATGAAGAAATTGCATTAGCCCAAAAATTATTAAATTTAAAAAAAGGATGTGTAGGTAATGAAAAATAATGAAGAAAGTAAAACTGTACAAAAAATTGTCGAAATTAAATCTTTAGAAGATCGTATTAAAGAATTAATTGCAATCGGCAAAGAAAAAAAGTATATTACATTCGAGCAACTAGTTGAAAGTTTAAAAGGACTAGAAATTGATAATGATTCTTTAGATGAAATTTATAATACTTTAATGGAAAATGAAATACAAGTTATTGCTGAAGGGGAAGAAGATGAAACTGATAGTGATGGTGTCCCTAAAGATTTAGATGAACCTATTATTTTAAATGATACCGAATTAACCAAAGATATCAATATTAATGATCCCGTCAGAATGTATTTAAAAGAAATAGGTAGGATCAGCCTTCTTTCCCCAGAAGAGGAGTTAGAATTAAGTGAAAAAGTGGCCCAAGGGGATGAAGAAGCCAAAAATAAACTAGCTGAATCTAACTTAAGATTAGTGGTAAGTATAGCTAAAAGATATGTCGGACGAGGTCTATTATTCCTCGATTTAATTCAAGAGGGCAATATTGGTCTTATGAAAGCTGTCGATAAATTTGACAGTGATAAAGGCTATAAATTTTCTACATATGCGACGTGGTGGATTAGACAAGCTATAACAAGAGCCTTAGCCGACCAAGCAAGAACAATCCGTGTTCCTGTTCACATGGTGGAGACGATTAATAAAATGAGCCGGATTCAAAGGCAATTAACTTTAGAGTTAAATCGTGAACCTAGTGAAGATGAACTAGCTAAAAAAATGGGCATAAGTGTGGAAAAAGTAAGAGAAGTAATCAAAATTAGTCAAGAGCCGGTATCCTTAGAAACTCCTATTGGTGAAGAAGACGATTCCCATTTAGGTGATTTTATCAAAGACGAATCTAGTATGTCACCTGAAGAATATGCTACTAACGAAATTTTAAAAGAGGAAATAAAAAGTGTTTTAATGACTCTTCAAGTAAGAGAGCAAGAAGTCTTAGAACTCAGATTTGGTCTAATTGACGGAACTTGTCATACTTTGGAGGAAGTAGGTAAAAAGTTTAACGTTACTAGGGAACGGATTCGGCAAATCGAGGCTAAAGCTTTACGCAAACTTCGTCATCCATCTCGGGCTAAAAAATTAAAGGATTTTCTTTCTGATTAATGCTTAATTTAAAACTAAAAGCCATAGCTAATTATGTAAAAAAAGATGATATTGTCATAGATACTTGTACCGATCATGCTTATTTAGCTATATATTTAAAAAAACAGCAACTATGTCAAGAAGTTTATGCCTCTGACATCAATCCTCATGCTTTAAAGATAGCTAAAAAAAACATTTTTAAAGCTCAAGTAAATATTCCCACCTTTTTATCTGATGGCTTCAAAAATATTCCCGACTTAAATATTAATACAGCTATCATCGCTGGTGTTGGTGCCCATACAAT
>CALVHY010000021.1 GCA_944329205.1 uncultured Bacilli bacterium
AACGAAAGGATGGATGATTTATGGCCGTTGTTTCTATGAGTTATTTATTAGAAGCAGGTGTTCATTTTGGACATCAAACAAAAAGATGGAATCCAAAGATGAAAGAATACATTTTTGGAGCAAGGGATGATATTTATATTATCGATCTTGAAAAAACAACACAGAAATTAGAAGAGGCTTATGCTGAGATTAAGAAAATTGCTGATAATGGAGGAACTTTCCTTTTTGTCGGAACTAAAAAACAAGCTCAGGAAGCATCACATGAAGAAGCTTTAAGAAGTAAATCTTATTATGTAACGGAAAGATGGTTAGGAGGAACTTTAACCAACTTTAGAACTATTAGAAGAAGAGTTAAAAGACTTGAGGAAATTGAAAGTATGGAACGTACTGGAAAATTTGAAGTTTTACCTAAAAAAGAAGTAATAGGTCTTAAGAAAGAATATGAAAAATTAAATCGTATTTTATGTGGAATAAGGGAAATGAACAAACTTCCTAATGCTTTAATTATTGTCGATCCTAAAAAGGAAATAAATGCAATAAGAGAAGCTAGAAAACTTAGAATTCCAGTCTTTGGTATTGTTGATACAAACTGTGATCCTGATGATGTAGATTTTGTTATTCCAGGAAATGATGATGCGGTTAGAAGTGTTAAAGTAATTCTTGGAGTGCTTAACAATGCTATTTGTGAGGCACGAGGGTTTGAGATGGTTGATTATGTAACTGAAGAAGATAAAAAGTCTCAAAAAGAAGTCAAAATGGACGAACTAATAAAAGAAGAAAATACTAAAGAAGAAAAAGCAGTAAGTAAAGATATAACTAAAGAAAAAGAAGTAAAAGAAGCAAAAGAAGAACCTGTTTTAGAGGATGCTAAAGATGTGGTAGTTGTAAAAGAAGAACCTGAAAAAGCATTAGAAGATATGACTTTAGCAGAGCTTAAAGCAGAAGCAAAAGCTAAAGGCCTTAAAGGCTATTCAAGTATGAAAAAAGTTGATTTGATTAAGGCCTTGAAATAATAAAGGAGGATATTTATGGAAGTTACAGCACAAATGGTAAAAGAGCTTCGGGAAAAAACGGGAGCTGGAATGATGGATTGCAAGAAAGCTTTGGCTGAATGTAATGGCGATATTACGGCAAGTGTTGATTATCTAAGAGAAAAAGGTATTGCTAAAAGTTCAAAAAAAGAGTCACGCATAGCCGCTGAGGGTTTAGCTAATATTTATTTAAAAGATAATAAAGCAGTTATTTTAGAAGTAAATAGTGAAACAGATTTTGTCAGTAAAAATGAAGAATTTACAAGTATGATTGATACTATTGGTTTAGCTATTTTAAACAGTGATGCTAAAGATTTGGAAACATCTTTAAAAGTTTCAACTTCTTTGGGAACAATAGAAGATTTGATTGTAGCTAAAACAGCTAAGATTGGAGAAAAATTGTCGCTAAGAAGAGTTGAAATAGTGGAAAAAAGTAATGAAGAAGTTTTTGGCTCATACTTGCATATGGGTGGTAAGATTGCAGTTTTAACTGTACTTAAAGGTGCAAATGAGAGTGTTGCTAAAGATGTAGCTATGCAAGCGGCAGCGATGCGACCAAGTTATGTATTTATAAGTGATATTCCAGAAGAAGTTTTGGCAAATGAAAGAAAAATTCAAAAAGAATTAGCCATGTCAGAAGGTAAACCGGCAGATATTGCCGAGAAAATGGTAGAAGGAAGAATAAAGAAATTTTATAAAGAAGTATGTTTAGCAGAACAACCTTTTATTAAAGATGGCGATATGAGTGTAGCTGAATATGTTGCTAAAAATAATGGAGAGATTGTTAAAGTGATTCGTTATGAAGTTGGAGAAGGTATGGAAAAAAGAAATGATAATTTTGCCGAAGAAGTAATGAATCAGGTAAAGGGAAACTAGTTTGGTTTCCTTTTTCTATACATTTATTTAACAATATACGACGGATTTTCCTTAATTTTATAATGAAGATTTGCTATAATAAAAATGTGGTGAAGAATATGAGCAAAAAAGTAAAACGGGTCTTACAAGCAATGTTGTTTATCTTAATTATTGTTGGTTTTATTTATGTGGGGACAAGAGATTTTACTCAAGAAGTTGTTGTTGATAATGAACGATTTGATCAAGAATATGCTAATGTAAGTAAAGATAATGTTTTTAAATATGCCAATGCGGTCGAAGTTTATTCGGCTTTAAAGGGTGATGCCATAATTTTCATGGGTTTTCCTGCTAATATTTGGAGTGGCTATTATGCTGATATTTTAAATGAAGCGGCTAAAGAGGCGGGAATAGAAGAAATTTTATATTATGATTTTTATGAAGATAGAGAAAATAAAAATGCGACTTATCAAAGTATTGTCTTAAATTTAGCTAGTTATTTAGTTACAAAAGATGATAATACCCAAGATATTTATGCTCCAACTTTGGTGATTATTAAAAATGGTCAAGTAATAGCATATGATAATGAGACAGCTTTTCCTATAGGATCTATATCTCCTGATGATTATTGGAATGAGTTAAGAGTGGGAATTAAATTTAATACTTTTGTAACTATGTTTGAGGAATACACTCATGAGTAGGTTAATTGCTACTTTTGGCGTTACCATTATAATAGGTTTTGCTTTATTTTTAGCAATAACTTTCTTTTTTAAAAAGGATGAAACTTCCGAGCAAAACGGTGTTTCTTTTGATATATCTTATGTTTCACAAATAAAGATAGATGAGTTAATAGAAATTATAGCTAGTGAGGAAGAAGTAATTCTTTTGGTTGGTAACTCTTTAGAAGAAGCAACTATAAAAGTAAGTAATATTTTAAAAAATATGGGTAATTTAGATGATTTAAATATTTATTATTTAGAAAAAACAGATGATATAGTAAAAAGCTCATATTATACAGATATTATTCTTCAATATCCTGAGTTAAATAATTATTTGAATTTTACCCCAGTTATTTTAGTTTTTAGAGCTAATAATTTAGTCGCGGGATTACCAGGAGAAATAGAACAGAGAAATTTAAGACAATTCTTTTTGTATACTGATGTTATATAATTTGCTTGTAAACTAAGGAAAACTTAAGTATAATTATAGTATAAATAAATTTTTAGGAGGAATATTAAAAAATATGGATGATGCAGAATTAAAATTCAAAAAAACAATTGAAAGTTTAGAAAATAAACTTTTAAACATTAGGGCGGGTCGGGCTAATCCGGCAATGTTAAATGGTATTAATGCTAGTTATTATGGAGTAGATACGCCAATTTTGTCTTTGGCTAACATTACAGTTCCGGAGGCTAGAAGTTTAATGATTAAGCCGTTTGATAAAAGTGCTTTAAAAGAAATTGAAAGAGCTATAAATGAAGCAAATTTGGGAATTACCCCAGTTAATAATGGCGAGGTTATTATTTTAACAGTACCAGAACTTACGGAGGAAAAACGAAAAGAATATGTTAAGATGGCAAAAGCTGTTTGTGAAGAGGCTAAAGTTGCCTTGAGAAATATTAGACAAGATGCTAATAACGAAATTAAAAAAATGGAATTACCAGAAGATGAGGAAAAATTGTATTTGGAAGACATACAAAATAGTATTAATGAATATAATAAAAAAATAGATGAGATATTTAAAGAAAAAGAAATAGAGTTAATGAGGGTTTAATATGAAGAAAAATCTTAAGGAAATTGATAGCAAAGAAGTAAATGAAGTTGTTTCATTAACTAAAAAGATTCTAAATTTGCTGTACATAGTTATGATTGTTGCAATCATTTTATGTGGAACAATTATTCTTAAGAATTTAAATGTATGGAACATTTTACTTACTTTTCTTAAAGTTTTATCACCACTTGTTATTGGTTTTGTTATTGCTTGGCTGTTTAATCCAATTGTAAAGAAACTTAACATGAAGGGAATTCCAAGAATTGTAGGTAGCCTATTAGTTTATGCAGTGTTTTTGATATTTATATATGTTTTTTTGAGAATATTAGTTCCAACATTGTATTCCCAAATAAATGAACTTGTTGCTACACTTCCATCTATTTTAGATAAATTTGGTAATTTTGCCGATAATTTTGTTAATCAGATTTCCATTAGCGGAATAGATGTTACAAATTTTAAAGATAATTTATTTGAAGGGGTTGGAGCTTTTTTAGTAAATTTCACTAATTCACTTCCGACTTCATTGCTAAGCATTTTAGCAAGTCTAGCCTCAGGTGTAGGAACAATTTTAATTAGCTTAGTAATAGGCTTATATATGTTGTTTGATTTTGATGCTATAACTAAACATTTTTTAAAATTGGTACCTAATAAAAATAAGTATGAAATCGAAGTTTTAATTACGGATATTGGTAAAGAAGTGCGAAAGACAATTAGCGGAACTTTGCTGGTTGCGTTTATGGTGTTTGTGACTGATACGATAGGTTTTGCAATTATTGGATTAAATGCTCCTTTATTGTTTGGCTTGTTTTGTGGTCTAACAGATTTAATTCCTTATATTGGACCTTATATTGGTGGGGCGGCGGCAGTTATTGTTGGCTTTAGTCAAGGGACAATAACGGGTATTGCTGTATTAATTGTATGTGTAGTGGTACAGCTGTTGGAAAATTATGTTTTACAGCCGATTGTTATGAGTAAAACAACACATTTACATCCTGTGACAATTATGATTGGCTTACTTATTTTTGCACATTACTTTGGCATTGTAGGGATGATTATTGCCACCCCATGTATTGCGTTATTAAAAGTAATATTTAGATTTATAGTAAAAAAATATAATTTGTTTAAAGATGATGAGGTTTTATTAAAAGAAGTACTTAAAGATGATTAAAGTACTTCTTTTTTTAGAGTTTTTCCACAAATATAATCTACGGATATTTGAAAATGTTCGGCAAATAAATGGAGATATGAAGCATTTAGTTTTTCAGGGTGTTTTTCGTAATTCGCAACTGATGATATAGAAACATTAAGATCTTTAGCTAATTGCTTTTGTGAAATTCTATTTCGCCTTCGGATGTATCGTAGACTAAACTTTAGATATTTATAGTCGATGTTAGTTACTTTAACGGGAGCTAAATTGGAACTTAATCCAAGTAAAGTATTTAAAGATATTTTAAAATATTTACTTAGTTGATTTAATTCTTCTATTTTCATGGGTCTGATACTAGCTTCATAAAGTTTATATACCGATAAAGTAACATTGAGATAATCAGCTAATTTTTGTTGCGTTAATTTTTTTTGAGATCTAATTTTTGATATTAACATGCCATTTTGCATAATTTTCCTCCTTTCAAGGTGACTAGTATAATGATTAAAAATGCGAATATTGTCGAAGCGTGGATCTGACCATTAAATTTGTGCCCAAAATGCAAAAAAATAAAGGAAATGGCCCGATTAAACGTAATAAATATATGTGAAGGGAGGGAAAATAAGTGGCTAGAATAGAAGTAGTAAAACAACGGGACTTAAAAGATTGTGGAGCGTGTTGCATTCAAACTATTTTAAGGTATTATGATGGGTATGTTCCGATAGAAAAAATAAGGGATGATACTTGTACAAATATAAATGGAACAACGGCTTTTCATTTAATTAAAGCTTTAAATGGCTATGGCTTTGAGGCAATAGGTGTTAAAGTAGAGAATATTTTGGATGAAAATATATATTTGCCGGCGATAGCTCATGTTGTTTTAAAAAATGGGTTGCAACACTTTGTAGTAATATATAAGATAAATTCTAAATTTGTTTATTTAATGGATCCCGCTAAAGGCAAAATAAAAAAATCATTAAGCGAATTTGCAGAAATTTGGGATAACGTTTTAATACTTATAACCCCTAAAACTACCATTTTAAAATATACAAAAGAATTATCTATTACTAATATTTATGGAAAATTATTATTAAAAAATAAAGTTTTATTTTCCAAAATTTTAATCATAAATATCATACTGATGCTTTTAACTATTATTGGAAGTTTCTATTTTCAAGTTAGTATCTCTAGCATTCAAGAAGGGCAAAATCTTCGATTCTTAAAATTCATTGTTATACTCTTTTTTATAATACTTTTTTTCAAAGTGATAATAAACTATGCTAAAACCTATTATCTTAATTATCTTAATAAAAACCTTGATACCGAATTGTTTTCTATGTTTTTAGAACATATATTTAAACTCCCTTTAAAATTTATTCAAAATCGTACAACAGGAGAAATCGTAACGAGAATTGATGAACTTAGTAATACTAAAAATCTATTTTCAGAAATATTTTCAACTTTTATCCTCAATATGATTTTGATAATTGGGGCGATAGTTACTTTATTTATAATAAATAAGACATTATTTTTTCTTCTTTGTTTAATAATTATTATTTATTTATTAGTTGGCCTAATTTTTAGTAGAGTAATTTATCATAAAATTAAAGAGAATATTGAAGTGGCAACAGATTTTAATACTGCTTTAATTGAGAATGTGGATATGAATTTCAGTATTAAAAATCTTAATTTGGTTCAAGAATTTATAAGTCGGATAGAAAACAGGTTAATTAAAATGTTGAAATGTAATTTTTCTTTTACTAGTATCTTAAATGTAATTGAGATTTTGAAAAACTTTGTTTATGAAATTGGTTTATTTATCATAACGACGGTAGGAATTTATTTAATATATCAAGGAGATTTAGAAATACTTAGCTTGGTTACTTTTAATAGCATTATCATTTACCTATTTAATCCCGCCAAAGAATTGGTTGATTTAATACCAAAATATAATTACTTAAAGGCTTCATTTAATAAATTAAGTGAGTTTTTGGCAACCGAGATTGAAATGGATCAAGGAGGATTAAAAAAAATTGAGGATAATGATATTGAAGTGAATAATTTGACCTATTCGTATGATTTATATAACAAAATTTTAAATAAAGTCACTTTCAAGATAAATCGTTGTGATAAAGTTTTATTAAGTGGTCCATCAGGAAGTGGTAAAAGTACCATTTGTAAACTGATTTATCGAAGTTTAGGCACTTATTTTGGAAATATTGAATTTAATAATACGAGTGAATGTGATTATAGTTTAAAAGCAATCAGAGAAAATATCCTATATGTTGGCCAAAACGAGAAACTTTTTACAGGGACGATACGTGATAACATTATATGTTTTCGCAATGTAGTAGATGAGGAATTTGTTAATGTTTGTAAAATTTGTAAGTTAGAAGATATTGTAAATAAAAGGCCAAATAGATATAATACGGTAATCAATGCATCTTTGAATAATTTAAGCGGCGGTGAAAAACAGAGAATAATTTTAGCAAGAGCTTTGCTTAAAAAGGCCAAAATAATTATACTAGATGAAGCTTTAAGTGAGGTTAATGTTGATTTAGAAAAAGAGATTCTCGATGATATATTTGCTAATTTTAAAAATAGCACTTTAATTTATGTAACTCATAAAAATGTTAGTGATAAGTTTAGCAAAATAATTAATTTAGGTGAATTATGCTAGATTTGTCTGATAATAAAGTTGCTTTTTTAGGGAAGAAGCCAAAATTAGGCTTTATCGTAGTCATGATTATATTAGTAATATTAATAATGTTTTTAATATATATTTGTGGGAACGAAACGTATGATAACTATCAAACCAAAGGAATAGTAAGCTGTGATGGTTCTTGTGTAATTAAAACAGCAATACCTTCCAATTTGGATAATTTTGAGCAAATAGCTCTTAATAATAAAATGATAAATTATGAAATAGTTAGTAGAGAATTAGTAGTTGATGAGGATAATTATCAAACATATTATGAAATATCTTTTGAGACGGATAAAACTTTAACTAATAATGAAGTAGTAAGTTTAAATTTTTATTATAATAAACAAAGAATCATTACGAAAATAAAAGAGAAAATGTTTTAAAAGGAGGAATATTTATGAAAAGAATGGAAACAAAAGAATTATTAGAATATAGTGGAGGTGGCTTTTTAACAGCCATTGCTAATATATTTATTAGCATAATTTCTTTAACTAGGGCTATTTTTTCTTTAAGGAATTTAAGAGGTTAGTATGCTTTATTTAAAAGAAAAGGATTTAGTTAAAATAGATGGAGGAGGAATAGCGGCTTCGATATTTTCAGGGATTGGCTTAGTGCTCGTTTTTGCAGTATCAGTCGTGTATTCATTTTTCCAAGCTAAGAAGGAGGCAAATAAATGAGATTACATGAAGAAGAACTTATTTTAGTATACGGCGGGGCTATTAGTGGTACGCTTATTAATGCCGTTGTTAGATTGATTAATTGTGTTATAGAAATTGGAAAAATGATTGGATCTTCTCTTTATAGTATAATAAAATCGCGCTAATACAAAAAGGGTTTAAAATAATACCCTTTTTTGTTATAATTATATTGGTGAAAACATGAATAAAAGAGGATTTGTAGCTATGTATATGGTTTATTCTTTATTTTTGATTTTTATTTTAATGATGCTTACGGTTTTATTAATTAATAATTATAAAAATAATTTTTTAAATGTTTTAAAAAACGATATTAAAGAAGAATTAAAAAACAAAAATTTAGAAGAAAGAGAGATAACCGAAGAAGAAAATATACTGATTGAGACGAATTAATGCCTAAAATTCTTGCTAATCCCGTACTTTGGTGTTATAATCTTGTTTAGTAAATGAAGGGAGGGATTTGTAAATGACCAAAGTTGTAATTAAAAATGGAGATGTTGATGGTGCGCTAAAAAAATTTAAAACCAAAGTTGCCCGGAGTGGTGTCCCTTCAGAACTTAAAAAAAGAAAACATTATGAAAAACCTGGCGTTCGCAGAAGAAATGAAAAAAAAGAGCAAATGAAAAATGCTCGAAAGCATAGAAATTATTAAGGTGACTAATATGAATGAACAAATTACAAAAGATTTAACTAACGCGATGAAAAATAAAGATAAATTTAAATTATCCGTTTTACGAATGTTAAAAAGTGCTTTACAATTAGACTCTATAAGTAAAAAACATGAACTTGATGATGAAGAAGTTCGAAGTGTAATAAAAAAGCAGGTTAAAACTCGTAAAGATTCTATTGAAGAATTTAAAAAGTACAATAAGACTGAAGAAGTAGAGAAGTTAAATCAGGAAATTGAAATTTTAAATGCTTATTTACCGGAAGAAATGAGTGAAAAAGAAATTATAGCGGTTATAGATGAAGTATTTAATAAGCTTAATCCTTCGAGTATGAAGGATATGGGGATGGTTATGAAAGAATTAAATACCAAAATAACGAATGCTGACATGTCTTTGGTAAGTAAACTTGTAAAGGAAAGGCTAAGTTAGTCTTTCCTTTCAATATTTATGTTTGGAAAGGTGATATATTTGAAGACAATCATTACAACTGATAGTGGTATGGATCCCATTGATAAAAAAAATATGGTTTCGGGAATACTAATTAGAAATGATAATGAAGAATTTAAGGACGTTTGCGATATTAATTCTAAAGAAGTTTTGAGACAAATTGATAAGGGCTATACTTTTAAAACTAGTGCTCCATCCTTAGCGGATTATTATCAATTATTTGAAAGATCTCTAAATGTAGCTGATGATGTAATACATCTTTCAATGAGTGAGGGAATTAGTAGTGCTAGTGTGGCCTCAGCTAATTTTGTTGCTAATGATATTGATAGCGAAAGGATAACGGTAATTGATTCTAAATGTGGTGCGACTGGAGGAACGCTTATTAACTTATATGCTAATTATTTAGTGAAAAAAGGATTGGAAAAAAAAGAAATACTACAAGAATTAAAAAAGTTTATAAGTCATGTCAAAACTTCCTTTTTTGTTCCTAATCCTGAAGGCTTTCAAAGAAGTGGTCGCGATAAATCAGAGCTATGTTTAAAAGAAAAAGCTTTAATTGTAGGAGGCAAAGTTTTAACATTGGCGGGAGTTAAATTTCAAGTTGATTTTAATGATGAAGGTAATTTGTTTGTTAAAAAAACAATGTTAGGGCTTGCCCATACTAAAGTTATGCAAATGATTAAAGAAATAGTTAATGATAAGACGATTGCTGATTTTGAGCAGGATATAGCCGTTATTGGTACAGTTTTGGAAGAAAGAGTAAATATGCAAGAGGTTAAAGAATACTTAGGCGGATATTTTAATAACGTTATTCGGCAAGATATTAATGCTGTTGTCGCGGCTTATGGTTCAGCTGATTTAGTAGGACTAAGTTTAGTAAGAAAGTTAAAATAAGTAATTTATGCTTGACAAAGGCATATTATAAAGATATAATGATATAGAAATTAAAAAGGAAAGCGAATTTTATTCCACCTGATGAAGAATATTCATAGGTAAAAAGCCGTTAGATTAATTATCAATGTGTTTTTTAGGTGGAATATGTTTTCCACCTTTTTAAATATATGGAGGTGCGTAGGTATAGCAAGTGTGAATAAAGAGTTACCTAAAAATGAGCAAATTAAAGTAGAAGAGCTAATGGTTATCGGTCCTAATGGGGAACAAATGGGTTTAAAAAAATTGGATGATGCGTTAACTTTGGCTAAATATGCTGGCTTGGATTTAGTTTTAATGAATGATAATGGTAAAATGGCCGTAGGAAAAATTATGGATTATAATAAATATCGTTATGAACGGCAAAAGAAACTAAAAGAAGCTCAAAAAAAGCAAAGAGAAACTAATAAAGAAGTCAAAGAATATCGTTTGTCAACAACTATTGATATTCATGATTTTGATACCCGAGTTAGGAATGCTAAAGATTATTTAGTAAAAGGCCATCGTATTAAAGCTTTTATTCGGTTTAAGGGACGACAAATGGCTAGACCGGAATTGGGTCGCGATGTACTACTAAAATTTGCTGATAGTTTAAGTGAAGTTTCGAATATTGAGGCTGAACCAAAACTTGATGGTAGACAAATGTTTATGATGCTCGCACCAAAAAAATAATAGGAGGATTATTATGGCAAAAACAAAACAAAAAACACATAAGGCAAGTAGTAAAGTTTTAAAGAAAAAGAAAAACGGTACTTTAACTTACAAAAAATCAAATGGAAATCACAAGACAAATAAGGACTCAGCTAAACAAGTACGTCAAAGAAGAAATAAAGGCGTATTAGCAAGTGGAGAAGCAAACAGATTAAAATCTGTTATTTAAGGAGGGTATTAGATGACAAGAGTTAAAGGTGGCAGTGTAGCCAAAACAAGAAGAAGAAAAGTTTTAAAGGAAGCTAAAGGATATTTTGGAAGCAAACATCGATTATTTAAAACAGCTCAGGAACAAGTTTTCCATAGTGGAGTTTATGCTTATAGAGATAGACGTCAAAATAAACGAAATTTCCGAAAATTGTGGATTACAAGAATAAATGCTGCTTGTCGAGAAAACGGTATTAGCTATTCAAAATTTATGAACGGATTATCAAAGGCAGGTATTTTAATAAATCGTAAAATGTTAAGTGAAATGGCTATTGATAATAAAGAAGCATTTTTAGAATTAGTAAAAATTTCTAATGATGCTTTAAATGGCAAAGTTACTCCTCAAGCAAAAAAAGTTGAAGAAACAAAAAAAGTTGAAGTAGAAAGAAAAAAAGCAAGTGAGGAAACGAAAGATTATAGTAAAATGACTTTAGCAGAACTTAAGGCTGTAGCAAAAGATCTTGGCGTAAAAGGTTATTCAACAATGAAAAAAGCTGAACTTATTGAAGCAATTATGTAGGTATTGTTTGTGATTCTTTTTAATTAAAGAAGTCTTACTACTTCTTTTTTTTAGTTTTTGATGATATAATTAACGATGTGTGGTGATATGATGGAAATATATTTAGTCGCGGGAAAATCCGGTTCTGGGAAAGGAGAAGTTGCTAAAATAATTAAAGAATATTATTTAGCAGCTGGTAAAAAGCCGATTATTACGGGATTTAGCAAGTATTTAAAAATGTATGCTAAGGAAATTATTGGTTGGGATGGAAATGATCCTAAGCCTCGAAAATTTTTGCAAGATTTAGGGGTGACAATTAGAGAAAATATGGATATGCCCTTGTTTTTTGTAAACCGAATGATAGAAGATATTAAAGTATATGAATTATATTTTGATGTAGTTATTATAGATGATGTAAGATTACCGATAGAATTAGAAGAGTTGAAGAAAAATTTTGCAAATGTTCGCTCAATGTATGTTGTAAATCAGTTTGCTTTAAGTAAGTTAACACTTGAGGAGCAAATGCATGTGACAGAGACGGCTTTAGAAGATTATGATGATTTTGATATAACTATTGTCAATGATAATATTGAAAAGTTAGATGATCGGGTAATTGCTTTTATTGAGAGGGATGGAAAATGAATTTAAAGACGGAATTTATTAAATATTTTGTTTTAAAGGGCCATGTGGAAATACCAAGTGCGCCATTGATACCAGAAAATGATCCGACCGTATTATTTAATACGGCAGGAATGCAACCGTTAATACCTTATCTTTTAGGGGAACCTCATCCGAAAGGTAAAAGACTTGTTGATGCGCAAAAATGTGTTCGTTTAACTGATTTGGATAGTATTGGGGATAAAACACATCATACTTTTTTTGAGATGCTTGGGAATTGGAGTTTGGGTGACTATTTTAAAAAAGAAAGTATTGAATATAGTTTTGAATTTTTAACCAAAGTGCTTAATATACCTATTGAACGATTGGCAGTTACTGTTTTTGCTGGTGATAAAGATATTCCGAGAGATGAAGTATCTTTCAATATTTGGCTTAATTTGGGAATACCTAAAGAGAGAATTGCTTACTTAGGGGTTGATGATAACTTTTGGATAGCAGGAGATTCGGGCCCATGTGGTGGTGATACGGAAATATTTTATTTTCGAAGTGATGATGAAATACCAAAAACTTTTGATCCTACAGATGAGCGATGGGTAGAAATATGGAATAATGTCTTTATGGAGTTTTATAAAGATGAGGATGGGAAAATTAGTGTACTTTCCCAAAAGAATGTTGATACAGGAATGGGATTGGAACGGGTTGTAGCGGTGCTTGAGAAGGTAGATGATAATTATAAATCATCGATATGGAAAGAAATAATAAAGGCAATTGAAAGTATTAGTGGTAAAACATATGATGGTAATGAAGAAGCGATGCGAATTATAGCTGATCATATTAGGACTAGCGTTTTTATTAGTGCTGATCCTGCGGGGATAAAGCCAAGTAATACTGATCAAGGTTATATTTTAAGAAGATTAATTAGAAGAGCTATTAGGCATGCGAAAAAATTGGGAATAAATACAAATGAAGATTGGATGCGGTCGATTGCTTTAGAAGTAATAAAAAAATATGAAAATGATTATAAGGAAATTAAGGAAAATAAAGAAGTAGTTTTAGAAGTACTTAAAAAAGAAAATGAAAAATTTAGTCATACTTTAGAAAAGGGCTTAAAAGAATTTGATAAGATGCTAGCTAATATTGATGGAGGATTAATTGATAAAGATAGTGCTTTTAGATTATATGATACTTATGGTTTTCCGATTGAACTTACTTTAGAGCTAGCTTTAGAGCATGATTTAAAAGTTGATGTTGAGGGTTTTCAAGAGAAATTTAGACAACATCAAGAATTATCACGAACAGCCAGCAAAGGAAAATTTAAAGGGGGCTTAATGGGACATAGTGAGATTGAGACGAAGTATCATACGGCAACCCATTTACTAAATGCGGCTTTAAAAGTAGTAGTTGGACTTGATGTTCATCAAAAGGGAAGTAATATTAATGAGGAAAGAATGCGCTTTGATTTTTCTTGTGATCATAAATTAACGGAAGAAGAAAAAAAGGCAGTTGAAGATTTAGTTAATAAGTGGATTAAAGAAGATTTGCCAGTCAGCATGAAAACAATGAGCAAAGAAGAAGCTGTAAAAGAAGGGGCAGAAGCTATGTTTATGGAAAAATATGCTGATATGGTTAATGTTTATGAAATTAAAGATATTTCAAAAGAAGTATGTGGAGGCCCGCATGTTACGCATACCAACGTCTTAGGGCACTTTAAAATTATTAAAGAAGAAGCAAGTAGTGCTGGAGTAAGAAGGATAAAGGCTATATTAGAATAGTCTTTATTTTTGGCTAAAAATATGGTATGATTATATAATAGAAGAGGTGGATTTATGACGATACTCTCATTAGGAAGATCTAGTTATGATATTACGTGTCCTGTAGATGGATATCCTGTTGAAGGGACAAAATATTTGTTAAATGAAAAGATTGAATCAGGCGGCGGAACGGCAGCTAATGTGGCTTATTTGCTTGGAAAATGGGGCGAATTATCTTATTTTGCCGGTGTAGTTGGTTCGGATGATTATGGAAGTCAAATTCGCAAAGAATTAGAACAAGTGATGGTAAAAACTGATTTGATGGAAAACTCATATGATATTGGCACACCAGTTTCAATTATTTTAGTAAACAAAAAAAATGGGTCACGAACAAGATTTGATGTTGTTGGATCAACCCAACCCCAATTAAAAAAGTATGAATATAATATTACACCTGATGTTATTTTTACGGATGGAAAAGAGTATAGTGCTACAATTAATGCTTTAAATAGATTTCCTCAAGCTATAAGTGTTTTGGATGCTGGAAGAGTTGATCGGGATTTATTAGAATTATGTAAATATGTTAAATATATTGTTTGTTCTAAGGGTTTTGCTGAGGCGGTAAGTGGTTTAAAAATTGATTATAATAATTCAACTACTTTAGTTCAAGTATATAAAAAATTAAAAGACCGCTATCCTAATAATAATATAGTAGTTACACTAGAAAATATGGGAGCTATGTATTCATATAATGGGGAAATTAAAATTATGCCGGGAATAAAAACGGAAGTCGTAGATCCAAGTTGTGCGGGGGATATATTTCATGGGGCGTTTGTTTATTGTATTGCTAATAATTTTGATTTGGAAAAAGCAATTACTTATTCTAATATTACCGCAGGTTTGTCAGTAGGTAAAATGGGTGGTAGAACATCAATTCCTAATTTGAAAGAAGTAATTAATTATTATAATCAAAAATTTAATATTGTGGAAGTTCCTAAGGAAGAGGTAAAACCGGTAGTTACAACGGAACAAAAGTTGCCGGAAATACCGGATGCTACCAAAATTAATATTCCTACTGATGGTTCCAATATAGATAATACTATTACAATTGGTGAGGTTACCGTATCTAGTGGGGCAACGGTAGCTAATGATGATGTTAAACAGTAATTTACCATTATTAAATGTGCATGGTGAAACAACGGATACAGTGGTCTTTTTTCTAAATGATTTTATTAAAGATAATATAAAATTAGAAAATGAGTATATTGGGGTTATTCATGGCCGAAGTTCTAATGTTTTGAGGAATCGTATTTATGAATTACTGAGAAAAAATAAAAATGTAGTTGATTTTAGGTTAGATATTTGGAATCCTGGATTAACAATTATTAAATTAAAAATTGAGAAAAAGCAACTATAATAAGTTAATTTTGACATTTATTTGACAAAAATGTTAAAATATGCTATAATTGACATGTAATTGAAATAGGGGGTTAATTTATGAAAGGCTATGTTTTAGATTACATTAATGAAAACGAATTTAAAAAACTAGAAAGAGCATTAAAAAAATACAATATGCTAGCATTTAAAAAATTGAACTTTGAATATTATCCTGCACTTAGAAATGGTAATTTTGTAGGTGAGCTAGTTAGTACGAATAAGAAAGATCATACAGAGAAGTATGAACTTAAGTTACCAAGTGATAAAATGTTTGCAGCAGTTCATGGGGAAGTAAAACTTTATTATACAGTGTATTTAAAAGAAGAAACAATTATGCTCGAAACCATAACACCTACGGAAATTTTATTGGAAGGCCATATGAGTGAGCTTGCGACATATAAAGGAATAATGATATCTAAAGCTAATGCTTCAAAAGATAAGTTTAAAATTGATTTATTAAATATGTTACAAGAAAAGTAACATATTTTTTGGGTGATAAGATGAAAAAGAATTATAGTTTTGAAAAGACGGAATTTTTGCCTTTTGTTTATAATAGTGAAATTAGTGATATTATCCTTAGCTATAGAAATACACTTGCTACGGTGGGCAATATATTAGGGATGTTTTTAGATGCTGATCAGTTTTCTTTAGAATTACTTCAAAAACAGAATTTAGAGACCAGCTGTAAATTAATATTTAAAGCTTTAGCAAATGATAAAGAAGTTTTTTTTGAAATTGAGAATGATTATGTTTGTATTCATTATGAAAATTGTGATTATTTTTTTGGGGTAGATTGGGATATTTATCATTTATATGCTAAATTGTTATCTTTAACTTTTTGGGATGGAGATAAAAGTTTAATTCAACGAATTAATTCTCAAAAAGTTTATTTAGATCTTATTATAAAAGATAAAATTTATAGTTTAGAGATTCCTTATCATACTTATTATTATTATGAGGCAGATGTTTTGGCAAGTATAAATGAAGCTAGTTCAATATTAGATATTAAAAGAGTTTATATGGAAAAGTTTTATGATAAACAAACAGATTTTGAGAAAAGTTGTAATTCCCTTTTAATGATTAGTACGGTAAATGAAGACGGAAAGAAAATTGTTTTGGATAAGTTAGTAATTCAAGATGGTTTTGTCCAAAGTTATAAGTTAAGTGTAATGAAACAAGGCTTATTAATTAGTTTAAATGGGGCTATGGGTCAACCTGAAGAAGTAACAGTAGAAAATTATCAAATCAAAACAGGAATTGACTTAAATGTTGAGGCAGAAAAATTATATAAACGTAGTCGAACTTTAAACTTTTTTATCAAATAAAAGGCGAATACTATAAGTTGTTTTTTCTTTAGGGAATAAAATAAATTAGTTTAAGATGGAGGTGAACAGATGAATAGAGAAGATTTTCCTCTTTTAAAAGAAGATATAATATATTTTGATAATGGTGCTACGAGTTTAAAGCCTGTTTGTGTTATTGATAAGATTAAAGAATATTATACTAAATATCCTGTAAATGCTCACCGAGGAGATTATGATTTAGCATATAAAGTTGATCAGGAATATGAAAATACGAGAGAGTTAGTAAAAGAGTTTATTAATGCTCGAGATTTAGAAGAAATTGTTTTTACAAGTGGAACAACTGAGGCCTTAAATATGATAGTTGAGGGATTTTTTGCTCCGCTTTTAGAGCCGGGGGATGAAGTTTTACTTACAATGAGTGAACATGCTTCTAATGTATTGCCTTGGTTTCGATTGCCCAAAAAAAAGGGGGTTTTAGTTAATTATATTCCTTTAGATAGCAACTATTATTTAACTATTGATAATGTTAAGAAAATGATTAGTCCTAAAACCAAAGTAATTAGTATTGCGGGTATTACTAATGTAATTGGCGATATTAGACCAATAAAGGAAATATGTAAGCTTGCTCATGAAAATAATATATTTGTTTGCTTAGATGGAGCACAAATGGTTCCTCATATGAAAGTTGATGTTACCGATTTAGATGTTGATTTTCTAGCTTTTTCAGCTCATAAAATGTGTGGGCCAACGGGGGTTGGAGTTTTATATGGTAAAAGAGAATTATTAGAACATTTAGAGCCAACAATTTTAGGGGGCGGAATGAATGAGTCTTTTGATACTCCCGATGAAATTTATTTAAAGGAGTTGCCGGCAAGACTTGAGGCTGGAACAAGGAATATAGCAGGTGTTATCGGCTTTGGGGAAGCTATAAAATATTTGAATGCCATGGGGATGGATAAAATTCATAAGTATGAGATCGATTTAAGAAAGTATTTGATTGATAAGTTAATTCCTTTAAAACATATCGATATTATAAATATAGAAAGCGATAGTGGGATTGTTACTTTTAATGTAACTGATGTTTTTAGTCAGGATGTGGCTTATTATTTGAATAAATATAATATATGTGTTAGAGCTGGTAATCATTGTGCTAAAATTCTTAAATCAAGCGTGGGTGTAAATAATACGGTAAGAATAAGTTTGTATTTTTATAATACTTATGAAGAAATTGATGATCTAGTCGAGTTATTAAGTGATTATCAAAAAATAGTAAAAGAGATGATTTAAATGAATGATAGAGAAATAATTATGGAGCATTATCAACATCCGTTAAATCGAAAAAAGAATGATGATCCGATGTATTTACATGTCAATACAAGAAATGAGTCGTGTATTGATAATATTGATTTGTATGTAAAATTTAATGATAATATAATTGAGGATATTACTTTTATGGGCGAAGCTTGTGCAATATCTATTTCGGCAACTTCAATTATGATTAAAAATTTAATTGGGAAAACTTGTGAAGAAGCCCTAAATTATATTCGAGAATTTTATAAAATGACCAATGGGGAAGAATTTAATGAAAATATTTTAAAAGAAGGATGTGCTTATAGTGATGTGGCAAGACAGGGACATCGAAAAACTTGTGCTAATCTGCCATTTAAGGGGATAGAAAAAGCTATTTTAAGTCATTTAAGATAGCTTTTTTAAAACGAAATTTTTGAATGATAAAATTAGCAATTTTTGATTGCCTTTGAAATAATTTTGTGATATATTATAGAAGTAAAGCAAATGAAAGATAAGTAGTATTACGTGTTTTAATAGAAAGCTTATGGTAGATGGAAATAAGTAAAACAGTAATATGAAATCTCCTTTCTAGCGGAACTAATCATTCCCGGGGAAAACCGTTATATTAAAAAAGAAAATAAAAGGATGGTACCGTCGTAATATGACTCCTTTGGACCATTCTTTTTTATTTTAGAAAGAAGGAAGAAAAATGATTGATATTAAATTAATAATAGAACAAAAAGATTTAGTATGTGAAAATATTAAGAAAAAGTTTCAAGATGAAAAATTACCACTTGTGGAGGAAATTTACGAATTAGATGTAAAATACAGAAATGTAAAAAAAGAGGCTGATGATTTACGAAGTCAAAAAAATAAGTTGAGTGATCAAATTGGCGCTTTAATGCGGAATGGTGAAAAAGAGGAAGCTTTGATTATCAAAGAAGAAGTGGGAGCAATATCATTTAAAATTGCTAATTTGGAAGCTAATGAAGAAAAATTAGCAAAGGAGATAAAAGAGAAAATGCTCAAAATTCCCCAAATTATTGATGATTCTGTACCTATTGGCAAAGATGATACAGAAAACGTGGAATTAGAACGTTTTGGTAAAGCAAGCGTACCTGATTATGAAATACCGTATCATGCTGATATATGCGAGGCTTTAAACGGCCTTGATAAAGAAGCGGCTGGAAGAACAAGTGGTAATGGTTTTTATTTCTTAATGGGTGATATTGCAAGGCTTCATAGTGCTATGCTTTCTTATGCTCGTGATTTTATGATTGATAAAGGGTTTACTTACTTTATTCCACCATTTATGATTCGTAGTGATGTTGTAACAGGTGTTATGTCTTTTAAAGAAATGGATGCGATGATGTATAAGATTGAAGGGGAAGACTTATTCTTAATTGGAACAAGTGAACATTCTATGATTGGTAGATTTAAAGATCAAATTGTGAGTGAAAGCGAACTTCCAATTACATTAACTTCATATTCGCCATGCTTTAGAAAAGAAGTTGGGTCTCATGGATTAGAAGAGCGGGGTTTATACCGGGTTCATCAATTTGAAAAAGAAGAAATGGTTGTACTATGTAAACCGGAAGAGGCGATGGATTGGTATAATAAAATGTGGCAGTATACGGTAGAATTTTTTAGAAGCTTGGATATACCGGTTAGAACACTAGAATGTTGTTCTGGGGATTTAGCTGATTTGAAAGTAAAATCTTGTGATGTAGAAGCTTGGAGTCCAAGACAGCAAAAATATTTTGAAGTAGGATCATGTTCAACACTGGGAGAGGCCCAAGCTAGAAGACTTGGCATTCGGATGAAAACAAGTGAGGGAAACAAATATGTTGCTACTCTTAATAATACCGTTTTAGCAACGCCTCGGGGTTTAATTGCTTTCCTTGAAAATAATTATCAGAAGGATGGAAGTATTAAAATTCCCGAAGTTTTACAGCCATATATGGGCGGTAAAAAATTTATTGGTAAATAATTAAAGAGGTGAAGTTATGTATAAAACAATTATAATAGAATATACTCCGAAAGCAGATGATATGGCTATAAAGATAGAGGAAAAGGCAAATGAAATGAATCAAGAAGGATATGATTTAATAACATTTTCTATTACCAATACAGCTAAAGCAATCTTAGTTTTTAAAAGCAATAAAAGATAGGAGTTAAGGATGATAAAGAAGTTGAAATTAAGTGCTTTCTTAATTTTGTTGGGTGAAATATTGTATTGGTTATTGGGATTTTTAGAAAATACTGATAATAGTTTTTGGCAATCATTTACAACTGGGGTTTTACTTGGTTTATCAGTTGGGATTAATTTGGTGGGTATTATTTTGTTAATATCTAATATTGCCAAGTTAAGTAGGCAGAGTAAATAGAAGGGATTTTCCTTCTTTTTTTGTGTAACGAAAACCCCCAGTTTGTACTGGGGGTTCAAAAAAACTTACAGTTTTGAGTAGAAAAAAATAATCTTCCTCAATTATAATATAAGTGGCTTGACAAATATTAAAGAGAGGAAGGTGTCCAAAGTGGACAATAATAGTTTAACACATTTTAGGTGGAATTGTAAGTACCATATAGTATTTGCTTTTTAAATATTTGATATATTTGTCAACAGTCTGAAAGTTTTATTAAAAAACTTTTTAATCCCAACAAAATACTGGGATTTTTCCTCTTTAATATTAGTTTTATTCTTTTAATTTATGTTTTTGCTTGTCATTTAGAGAACATACCAATTGCTTACATAGCCTATCTTTTATCAACCTACGCCTTAATTTTATTTATCATTTGGTTTTGGAAAACTTGTAAATTTAGTACAGAATTTATCAAAAGAACTAAAATATATCAACTTTATGAAAAACATTTTAACACCGTTTTAAAGTCAACTTTACTCATATCAACGACATTAAATATTGGATACTGTATCTTTAATTTAATAATAGGTTTTTATTATAAATCTTTTTGGTTTGTTACTTTTGCTGTCTACTATTTTTGTTTAATCATCATGCGCTTAAGTTTATTATATAGTACAAAACATATAGGAGAAAATTTAGGGAAAGAATATCAAAAATTAAAAAGATGTGGGATTGTTTTACTATTATTAAATATTGTTTTAATTGGTATTATCATTATTATTTTACAAGATAATCAAGCGATTCATTATTCAGGATTTGTCATTTATGTCGTTGCTTTGTATGATTTTTACTTAATTATTTCGGCATTTATTAATATAATTAAATATGGAAATGGTAAAAGTCCTATTCTTCTTGGAAGCAAAGCTATCAAAGTTACAGTTGCACTTATTTCTCTTATCTCCCTAGAAGTAGCTATGATTACCGAGTTTGGAGGGAACGATTTCCATTTTAAATCAGTTATGACTGGTTGGGTTGGCTTTTTTGTTTGTTTAATTAATTCTTCTATGGCAATCTATTTAATTATAAAATCAAATAAATATTTAAAAAAGCAAATTGACTAAGTGTATATTCTCTGTTATGATTATCTTAATAGGAGTTGAGTCGAAGTGTCAAAATTAAAAAGTGTGTTAAAAAGTAAGAAGTTTTGGTTGATATTGGGTATAGTTGTTCTAGTTATACTAGCTTTGGCGATACCTATTTTTAAAATATATAGCGATAGTGGCGGTAGAAGCAAAAATTTAGTCGAAAAAGAACATGTTGTAAGTATTATTAATAATAGCAAGTGGGAAGCAAATCTTTATTTAAAAGAAAGTTATTATGAATGTTGGCGACCTTTCAAAAGATATGTATGTAGTGATAAGACTCATGAAATTACAAAGATTGAATTTAAAGATGCTGATGTAGATGAATTATATAGTGATATTGACTTTATTGGTTTAAGTCTAGAAGAGGCATTAATACTATATTTTAATATAGAAACTGAAGATAGATTAGGGGTAGATGCAACCATTTTTTCAACCTATGAATTAGATGATCAAGTTGAAGAAAACATTATCAAAAGTATCAATAAAAATGGTGTAAATATCGAATTTATTTACCAAGAATTAAATATAATTGAAGAGACGCAAGCAAATTACTATACCATAACTTTTGATACAGATGGGGGAACACCTATTGATAGTGTAGTAGTGAAAACTAATGACATACTTGAAGCACCAGTTGCACCAACCAAAGAGGGGTATACTTTCGAGTATTGGGCTTTAGATGATGAAGAATATGATTTTACAACCCCAATAACAAGTGATATCACCTTAACTGCTGTTTGGAAAGAAAATGAGACATCTCCCCATAATAATTCGGCGAATAATACATCAAATAATAGTTCAAATAACTCAACTAACAATACAACTTCATCCAACAAAATTAATTTAAATAATAATATTCGAATTACCGAGTATCATGTAAGTGAGGGAACGATGGATTGCTTTTACTATATGTTTGTAACCAATTTAAAAGAAGTTTTTCCGAATGCTGATATTACAAAAATAAACAATAATCCGTCTGAAGTAGATTTTTGGTATACCAGTGATAGACAAGATTACGAAGTAAGTTTAGAAGAAATAAACGAATATTTAACAAATGGTACTTTAAAAATAAATACATCAGCGGAAAATAACTTTAAAAATATTTTGAACAAATATAAAAATGGCAACTATAAAGGAATAACTAATGTAAGTTATACCGAAGATAATCACCGTTTTAGTTTTTCTTATGATTATATTTCTTTTGATGGTTTAGATGTTAATTCTGATGGGGAGGATGCTAATAAGGAGATTCAAAGTACTCTTCTTAGTTCGACTAAATTTAAGGGGCCATGTGGCAGTGCTAGCAGCTATGAACCTAAAACTTTAACTGAAGAATTATGTAACAAATATAATTTAGATTGTGATCGGTGGTAAGATGAAAAAAATATCCAAGTTAATTGTATTTTTAACAATATTAACATTTTGTTTTACTAGTTCTGTACAAGCGGCATCTAATCCTTATGGTAAATATCAATCATTATACGGAGTTACTACCGTTCGTTGTACTTGGTACGCGTGGCAGCAAGCATATGAGCACACCGGTGTAGCCTTACCTAGTTGGGGGAATGCCCAAACCTGGTATAATAGTGCCATAAATGATGGCTATAAAGTAGGGAGTGAGGCCAAACCAAACTCCATTGCTGTTTGGTCTTCTAGTGATGGCTATGGTCATGTTGGCTTTGTTGTATCGGTAGAGGGAAATTATATGACTACGAATGAAGGGGGAATTGTAACCGAAGAAAATGATGGCATTATCAATGGCATGCAAAGAAGTACTAGTGCTGGAAATTTAATTGGCTTTATTTACTTAGATGAAGCACCTACTAAAAATAATTCATCCAATAATGCAACTACAAATACCAATACCAATAATACTGCTTCTAATAATTCTTCCAAAAAAGAGGAATCAAGCAATACAAATTTAAAAGATTTAACAATTGATATAGAAGGATTTGAATTTAATAATGAAACTTTAGAATATAAATTAGAAGTGGATTTTACAACAGAAGTAATTCATATTTCAGCTAGTGCAGAAGATGATAAGGCAATTGTAACAGGAGCGGGTGCAAAAGCTTTAAAAGTAGGTGAGAACAATTATTCGATTATAATTACAGCCGAAGATGGAACAACCAAAGAATATAAAATTACTATTACAAGAGGTGAACCACTGATAGTGGATCATGTTGAAATACAAACAGAAGATGACCAAGTTATAAGTTATTTGATCATAGGTGCCATAAGTGGTGGTATAATACTTGGAACAATTATAATAATTTTAATTATTAAAAAAAGCAAAAGGAGAAAGAAATGAAGAAATTAGTAAAAATTGTTATTCTAATCTTAGTAATTATCTTAGTAGCACTAGGAGTCGTTTATGCTAACCATATTATTAATAAAAATCATGAAGAAAAGAAACAAGAGCCTTTATTAGATGATATTGATATAGCAGAAATTACTAATGAAGATGGTCTAATTTTTCGGATACAACGAGCAGATAATACAGATTGTGATTCAGTTTTTTTAGAAGTTTATGAAGATGGAACATATAGATTAACGACTACACAAGTTATTC
>CALVHY010000022.1 GCA_944329205.1 uncultured Bacilli bacterium
AGGCATTATATTTATTTCTTCATATGTACCAGCATCACTCTCTTGATACATAGCTATAACATTTAAATCAGCATTATTAAATGTAATAGTCCCATTAATTAGGGGTATACTTTGGGTATTTCGATATCTTGCTCTTGTGAAATTTAATATTAAGGTTGTGATTAAAGCTATTACTATTACTCCTATAACGATGTTTCTTGTTAAATGATTCTTTTTTAAAGTCTCTATTTCCATAACACTCCTCTTTATGAAGTTACACTTCATTTTATTTTGATTTAAGATAAGCTATGATATGGTTAGTTTCCTAGCTTATATTTAAATTATAAGCTAGGATAGACAAAAAGTCAACAAAAATGTGTTATTTCCCTATATAAAACTATTTTGATAAATATTATTGTTAGAATTAACTTGGTGATCAAAATGCGATTTGATAAACTTCGAGAAATTAGAGAAGAAAATAATTTACTTCAAAAAGATATCGCCAATATTTTAGGTGTTTCCCTTGGTACATATGCAATGAATGAAGAAGGACATGATACTATTACTTTGAAAAATTTAATTAAATTTTGTGACTATTTTAACTTATCAGTTGATTATGTCTTTAACTTTACAGATCATAAAAATTATAAGAACGCAAAAAAATCTTATAATCATGAAATCTTGAGCTTAAGATTGAAAGAAATTAGAAAAAAGAATAAATATACACAAGTAAAGATCGGGAAAATACTAAATATTGATCATTCCGTTTGGTGTAGATATGAGCAAGGAAAAACTTTGATACCAACCAGTTTTATTTATACTTTTTGTGATAGATTTCATGTGTCTTGTGATTATCTTTTGGGTAGAATTGATGAATTTAAAAGTATTTAAAAACTTTAGGCTAGCTCTAAAGTTTTTTTATATTTTAAATATTTTATTTTTTTTCTTAAAATAAATTATGGTGCCAATAATAATTAGGGTTATAATTATAGATATTCCACTTATAATTCCAGTTTTAGGATTAGGTATTCCTACTTCTTCATCATAAACAACAAAGTCCTCAGATGTTTCTTGCTCTTGGGTTGTCTCAGATGATTGTGATGTTGGCGTTTCACTTAAAGTATCACCAATACTTGAAGTAGTAGTCTCTTCATTAGGATTGACGAGTTCAACACTAGCAGAATCATCAACACTTGAGGTATCACTAATAGGTGGAGTAATTTCATCTTCATCTTCGGTGGTATAGACGCGAATAGAGTTTTGAATGTTTAATTTTTCAGCAGTATCAATCCAAGTTGTACCATCAATAGAAAGATATGATGCCATTTTAGTGGTTTTAAAATTGTAATAAGGACTAGATGATTGAGAAGATTTCATAGCAACAGGAATTATATCTTCGGTGCTTGAAGAAGTTTCGTATTTTACAATAATAGAAAATTCATCAGAAACATATATGTCGTTTTTAGGAGTTACACTAATATACCCAGCATGAGGAGTTGTGCCACTTGCTATTTCTTCATAACTAGTAAGAGAACTATTGGAAGCATAATAAACGGTATACTTAACCCCGGAAGTTGAGGAAGCAAAAGTTATTTTATCTATTTTTTGGGCCTTATCACTATTTTTAGTAAAGACATTAGCTAAATAGTTTTCATCAGAATTACTTGTTAAAAAGACATTAGTTCCTAAATCATCATAATAATAAACATTACTTGATACATTTAAATCAGTATCATAAAAGCCAACAATATTAGTGCATATATTAATATCGTCATATGATACATAGAAGTAACCATTATCACCAACATTGGTTCCGTAAGAATTTTTAACAATCCAAGCTCCCTTTTGAGAAGAATTATTTGTAAAGCTGGTTACTTCAACAGAATCATCCCACCCGATGATAGCTACAGCATGATTGGATATATTTGAGCCGTTGTAATAATAGTAGGCATTATTTAGATAATCAGCATTGTTTAGATCAAAGTAAATGGAAGCGGCAAGAGCGCCATAATTGACAAGATATTTTTTGATTGTTTCAATACTATTAGCACTGCATGATCCTTGCTTGTTATTAAGATAAAAAATATTATCAACATCAACACTGGCCTTTAAGTCAGTTACATCTTTTTCCGTTATGGTCTTGTTTTGATTAATTAGATCGATAATGTTTTTGAAAGGTAATTTATCTTCCGTGATTGGCCCCCAATGATTTAAGACGTAAGCTGCTGTATATTCTAGTTTGCCACCACTGTTAAAGGAACGATTAAAAGTAGTAAAAGAAGGAGTGTATAAGGAATCTTGAGTCATTAATTCTAAGTGAGCAACACTTAAATAATCAGTATTAATATTGTTCATTAATAAATTTGATTCAATACTTGCTAAAGTAGCAAAAGCCCAACAATCATCACTTATAGATTGATCTTTGATGTCTAAAATATAATCATTTTGTAAAGTAAAATATGACATGTCATAATTATGGGAACTAATGAGTTTTTCTTCAGAATCTTGTTTACACATGTTAGGCATAAGCGTATTAGCTCTTTTTTCTTCACTCAAATTTAGCCAAGCTATATATTCATCTGAGTACTCACATAGTTCTAATGATATATCTGAGGCATAGACAATAGGTATACTCCAAAATAAAATAGCAATAAAAATAATTAGTTTCTTCATACTTACACTCCCTACTTTAATTTTATTATATCATACTTAATAAGTCTTTTACACGCATTTTACTTTCGTTTACTTTTTATTTACAAAAAAAGATGTTACTTAAAGCAACATCATAATTTTCTAGTTTTGATCTCTTCTTTAATCATGGTTATAAAATCTGTAATATTTAGAGTTGTAGTCTCATTACTTCCACACTTTCGATAGCTAACAGTATTGTTTGCAATTTCGGAATTTCCGATTATGATCGCATAGTTTTTCTTCTTCATCACACTTTCGCGCATTTTATAACCAAGTTTTTCATCACGATCATCCAAGGTGAGGCGGATGTTTTCTTTTCTTAGAAGATCTACTAAATTTTGGGCATATTCTAAGTGATATTCGTTATTTACCGGAATAACATTTACTTGGACAGGAGCAAGCCATAGAGGGAATAAGCCTTTTCTTTCTTCTAAGTAATAAGCGATAAAACGATCTAGGCTGCCAAATATTGCCCGGTGTAAAACAACTGGTGTTTTTTTAGAGCCATCTTTATCTACATAGGTTAAATCAAACTTCATTGGTAAGCAGAAGTCTAATTGACAGGTAGATAGGGTGTATTCATTACCAACGGCTGGACGAACTTGAACATCTAATTTAGGTCCATAAAAGGCTGCTTCCCCAATTTTCTCGGTGTAATCGATGCCGATGTGATCTAAAACTTTCCTTAGAGTATCTTCAGCATGATTCCACATATCATCATCAGGATAATATTTTACTTTGTCTTTTGGGTCTCTTAGAGATAATTCAAAACGATAGTCTTTAATTCCTAACTCTTTATAAACTTCTAGTATTAAGTTTACAACGAGCGAAAACTCAGATTCTATTTGCTCAGGTGTTACAAATAAGTGAGCATCATTTTGGCAAAATGTCCGAACACGTTCAATTCCTTTTAAGGCTCCACTTGCCTCATAACGACAGTCTCTTGCAATTTCGCCGATTCTAATTGGTAAATCACGATAAGAATGGATTTGGTTGGCATAAATCATCATGTGATGAGGACAGTTCATTGGACGTAAAACAAACTCCTCGCCTTCTACTTCCATTTTAGGAAACATACTTTCTTGATAGTGTTCCCAGTGACCACTAGTTTTGTATAATTCAACATTACCTAATGGTGGAGTTAAAACATGTTTGTATCCTAACGCGCGTTCTTTTCCTTTAATATAGTTTTCTAGCTCTTCCCATATAATATAACCATTCGGTAGATACATAGGTAACCCCTTACCTACTAAATCAGAAGTCATAAAGATATCTAAGTCTTTGCCAAGTTTTCTATGGTCGCGTTCTTTGGCTTCTTCTAAGGCTTTTAAGTGACTTTCCAATTCTTCAGGAGTATCAAAACAAATACCATAAATACGTTGTAATACTTTGTTGTTTTTGTCCCCTTTCCAGTATGCTCCACTTACCTTTAGAAGCTTAAAGTTCTTGCATTCTTTTACTGATTCTACATGAGGTCCTCGGCATAGATCAGTAAAATCCCCTTGGGTATAACAAGTAATGGGCATGCTTTCATCCATTCTTTTAATTAAATCAATTTTGTAAGGATCATCCTTAAATTTTTCTAAAGCACTTTTTTTCGTTAGTTCGTGTTTTACAATTCTTTTGCCATCTTTAGCAATTTTTTTCATTTCCCGCTCTATGGCCGGTAAGTCTTCCTTCGTTAAAGTAATATCTCCTAAGTCGATATCATAATAAAATCCTTCTTCAATAACTGGGCCTACCCAAAATAAAGCATGCGGATATAAATGCTTCACCGCTTGGGCTAAGAGATGAGCACAACTGTGGTTTAAAACGCTTAATCTTTCATCTTTTTTAATATTTATCATCATTCTTCCTCCTTCAATTTTTCAAAACGATATTTTTGATGAGTAATATTATCGGGTTTACTACTTACATCTTCTTTATCTAAAAACATTTTTAATGGCCTTACCCAATACTCGCTATCATGAGTATAGACGACCATATCTTCTAGGGTTTCTGAGTTCTTAGCAAGACATACGACTTTTATAATACTGCCTTTAAAATGTCTAAATTTATCTTCGGGTTTAATTTTCATATAAAGATCCTTTCATTAGAAAAAGGATGATACCAAGGAGTCATATTACGACGGTACCATCCTTTTATTTCACTTCCTTTTGATAACGGTAATTACCGGGGATGATTGGTCCCACTAGAAAGGAGTAATTTATAAAATTGTTTACTGATTTGCAGCGACCATCAGCTCTCTATAAAACAATTATTATAAATCATGTCTTTCATCATTGATTTAGTTAAAGTATATCATATCTTAACTCGATTGACAAGTTTTAGATTAAAATATTTTCCCCATCTTCACAATGTTTATAAAATTCTTTTAAACTAATGTGAGCTTTCGGTTTTTTATATCTATAAATACATAAATAATCTTCATCCATAAATTTAATTTTATTGTACTTTTTAAATTTTTCTTTAACATCTTTTAATAAATCATATAAACTCAAATATTCATGAATGCCACTGCTTAACTCCCAAGCATGCTCCAACCAATAAAACTTTTCTTTTTCTTCATAAACGAGAAAAGTATGGGTAAATAATTTTTTGGCATCATAATATACCATGAAATAAGTGCCAAATTTATAAGATAAGTTTTTAAAAACACTTCGTTCTAATTCGACTTGATCAAAGCAGTTGCCTACTTTGCATGCGATTACTTCCTCGGGTTTTGATAAGACGTATTTCTTTTTAAAACCTTTTTCTGTATTTATATAAATATTTTTATCAATATCCATCCAGCCATTTTCAATGGTTTCTAATAAATTCATAAGATCCATAACATTGTTTATTTTCTCCATAATACTCCACCTAAATGTTATTATAACAGATTATTTAGAAAATGTGTAAATAAATTAAAACATTTTATCAACATTTTGGGGTATATCATCATTGACTACTTTTTTGATAATCTTTTCTTTTAAGTCTTTATTAACTTTTTTTCCAGTCATTTTACTTAAAGTATCAATTACTTCACTTAGCGTTGCCTCATCTTTCATATTTCCCTTTTTGAGCTTTTCTGCTAAAGATACGATTGTGTTTTTATCAACGTTGGTCTTTTTCTCAATTTTTTTAAATAAAGAATCATCTAACATAAAAACGCCTCCTAACAATAGTATATGCTAGAAGGTAGCCCCTTGATTATTTATAATATTCATAAAATAGATCATCGGGTTTTAATTTAAAAACACGAGCTATTTTTAGAGCTAAATCATAATAAACCCTACGATTGCCATTTTCAATTTGCCAGTAGTAAGCTTTACATATGCCTACTTCTTTAGCAACAGTTTCATATGACAATCCATGGGATTTTCGTAAATTTTGTAATTTAAAATTTACATTTGTACTACTTTTCGCCATAATTCCTCCACTAGTAATATAATATATCAAAATTTTTCAATTGTCAAATTTTGTGCAGTTATAACTGGGTAGACTTTAGAGGTAATAATCAATAATATTAAGTATGAGGAGTGTTTGGATGAACTTAAAAGAAATTGTAGGTATAAATTTAAAATATTATCGTTATCAAACCGGTTTATCTCAAGAAAAGTTTTATACTGATTTAGAACTTAATCCTAAATATATGGCTTGTATTGAACGCGGTGAGGAAAATATTACAATTGATCATGTTGAAGAGTTAGCAAGTAAACTTGGCATTTCAACCCAAGAACTCATTACATATGATGAAGGACATGTTATAACGAAAAGAAGAGTAGATGAAAAAGAGAAAGTGGAGAATTAAGGACTGTTTAAGGCAGTCTTTTCTTATTCTTTTTCGTTTTTATTTTTAAATTGGAAAATAATAGGTGTGCCTGTTAAATCAAAGTTTTCTCTTAGTTTATTTTCTAAATACCTTTCGTAGCTGAAATGGAGTAAGCTTTTGTTGTTGACTTGAAAAGTAAATTTGGGAGGATTTACCCCGGTTTGACTGACAAAATAAATTTTTAATCTTTTGCCCTTATATGAAGGAGGAGCTTTAAAACTTACAGCATCCATGATAACATCATTTAATAAACTAGTCTTAATTTCTTGGCAATTATTTTCATAAGAACTTAATATTTCCGGCATAAGGGTGTGAATTCTTTTTTTGGTTAAGGCTGATAAAAAGACTACTTTGATATAGGGAGCAAATTGAAATTCGTTCGCAATTTTTTTCTTCCATAGTTTAATGGCACTATCTTGATTGCTTACTTTATCCCATTTGTTAACAACTAAAACGACTCCTTTACCAGCATCAAGAGCATAGCCTAAAATGTGTTTGTCATGTTCAATTATTCCTTCTTCGGCATTTATGAGTACGACACATACATCCGATTCTTCGATAGCTCTTATACTTCTTAAATAGCTATATTTTTCAACATTTTCATAAATTTTTCCCTTTTTTCTTAAACCAGCAGTGTCAACAATAATATAATCTTTTTTATCATAAGTAAATTTAGTGTCAATCGCATCACGGGTAGTGCCGGCAATATCACTTACGATGGATCTATCTGTGTTAAGTAAAGCATTAATTAAACTTGATTTGCCAACATTAGGTCTACCTATAATAGAGAATCGTGGAATATGATTTTCCGCTATTTCATTACTACTTATGTCTTTGGTTAGTTCTTCTAATAATTCTTTAAAACCGAGATTATGCTCTCCACTTACCGGGATTACTTTACTAAATCCAAGTTCATAAAATTCATAGATGTTTTCTAAACGTTCTTTATTATCCATTTTATTTACTAATACAATTACCTCTTTACTTGTTTTACGCAGTAAGTCTTTGATATAAAAATCATTAGCATCTAAGCCGTATTTACCATCAACAACAAATAAAATAGTATCAGCCTCATCAATGGCAAGCTCAGCTTGGATTTTAATTTCTTCATTAAAACTCTCTTTGGCATCAGTAAGACCACCAGTGTCTATTAAAGAAAACTTTTTGTTATTAAAGTTTACAACTCCATAAATTCGATCTCTAGTTATACCAGGTTCATCCATAATTATAGACTTTTTTTCTTTAATTAGTTTGTTAAAAATAGTTGATTTACCAACATTGGGTTTACCAATTAGACATACACATTTTCTCATGTAAAAACCTCCCTTTTAGGCTTTATTTTATCATAAATAATAGTAATTAACAAATATTATTATCTTCGATATAGACGTTAATTTGATTATTTTCTAGGTAAATAATAATTTCTAAATCATTTAATGATTCATCATTAAGGGGATTGGAAACAGTTTCATCTTTATCATAAGAAAAATTACCGTTTTTAACAAGATCATCTACCGTGATTGTTAAGCTTTTATGGTTATTAAAATAAGTAGTGCTATTATTTAGTTCGTATTCATAACTTGAGCCATAGCTTTTGGCGGCACTTTTTATTAATTCTAATTTAGTACAGTATAAGTTTTCTTTAGACTTATTAGTTAAATTAATAATGCTGGAGCTAGCAATAGTTGTAATAACAGCTAGAATAGCAATAACACATAGTATTTCGATTAAAGTAAATCCTTTTTTATTTTTCATATTTTAACACCAATTATATTTTACTAAATTTATAGGTTATTGTCCATGCAAAAAGAGTTAAGTTTATATCACTTAACACTTTACATTCAGTTTACGACGAATGGGTCTGTAGCTGTACCGGTGCCGGATAGCTCTACATCAGCCTTCAGATTTATAACAGGGCGGACGCCGTGTGAGTTATTTGTGTCAGAGTTGATGCTCAGTGCGCCATACGAAGTCACACTGAACATGCGAGCATAGCTATTGCCGTTGTTAAAATAAGACGGAGACATCGTAAAATATGTACTGTTCGTATATAGGTAATAACTACTATTATTTGAGCCTACCACTCCTCCGGCATAGGCTACTTCATCCACCGCGATTAATCCGACTGGATACGTTAACGCTTCATTTCCGATTCCTGAACCTGCCACCGTATATAGATCACTATCATTTGGACAGTCATAGCTTGGTGAAGCATTACTTGTACTATTACCACCATATAATCTTATATACGCTCCATAATATGTTTGAGTTGTTCCTGTTCCACCCGATCCATTACTAGCGCTATTACTTGTACTTGGACTTCTATCTCCACAGAAACCTGTTGTTGTCGAGATCTTACTCGTATACACTGTGTTATTTGCTATATTATCTTGATACCATTCATCTACTCTTCCTTTGATGGTACTACTTGTTCCTAATCCATGTACTTGGCCACTTGTATACATATATCCTTCATACATATTATTATTATACGAACTATTGAAGGCACTTGTGCTAGATAACTGGGTACTTGTTCCTGTCGTACTTGTGCTTGTTCCATTATAGATGATTCTGACTGTCCCATCGCCATTAATCCTGCGGCTACAGCTTCATCAAAATATAAATAACAACTTGTTTATTATGAACTTGGGAAAAGACAGATTCCTATTGATCTTTTAATCAAACTGGCAGCATTTTATGAAACTAGTACGGATTACTTATTGGGTCTTACTGATGTAAGAAAGAGTTATCCTAAAAGTATTTTAAGCAAAAAATAGCAAGAGCTTTTATTTACTCTTGCTTTTTATATATGTATCTAATTTGCTGGTTGTTATTTCATTAGTTACCCCTTTTCCAGTATTAGGGCGTTTTCCAGAATAGCAAAAATCAAAGACTAATAAACTTATTAAAACTATACATAATACTATTTTTAATTTTTTACCCATTTTATCTAGGAAGTTAGCTATAAGAGGGGCTAATATGTAGGTGGCAATTAAACCGCCGGTTGCAAATAAAAGTAAGCCTTCTAAACATACTCGGCCATTAATGTTTAGAAAATAACCATGATAATCCCACCAAGACATGTGATGTACTAATTCAAGATAAACACTAGTTCCATATTCAATTAAGCCACATACGATCATGGATAAAACAAAATAGATGAAAGGATTTTTACGAAATGGTTTTAATAAAACAAGCATAGCTAGAGCTCCCGATCCGTAAATTGGTAACCAAGGTCCTTGAAGTGTCCCTCTTTTTACTAATTCACCATATTGGAACAAATGTAGCAGTACTTCCCAAAGATAGCCAATACAGGAAATAATAAAGAATAACAAAATAAGATCAGTTAAAGAATACTTACGATTATAATTTATTTTAAAGTAATGTTGAGCCTTAGATTCCTTTAACATATATTCATAAAGAGGATATTCCCCTATAACAACGTTACCTTCTAAATTAGTGTCTTTTAAAAGATCAATGTTATTGATGCCTTTAGTTTTAGACATTTCTCTAATAAACATGTAGGCCTCTACCTTACTACAATTTATGTAGGGGGTGGCAAAAGCTAAGTTAGATATATTAAAGGTTAGCAAACCTAAAAGGTGATATCCTAGGAAAGATAAATCAAATTTAAACATTTCCCATTTATAACCATTCATCATATCTTTAGATAATCTTAAAACATCTTTGGGCTTCATATTGGGATTTTCCGCGATTATATAAGGAACTAAATAGTATGAATAATATTTTATAGGTCCCCCAACAATGGTGATGCCCCATAAGATGGTATAGAGATTTTTTAAAAACATAGTGTAAGCTACATGGGTAGTTTTGCCAAGACGATATGGCAGTAGAAGTTTATTGGCTTTGGTTTTCGTATACTTTTTGTTTTCTAAAAAGAACCGCGCATAGCCTACTTCAATGACCTTACTAACAAAAATCCAATAAATTAAAGATAAAATAGCCCCAATGATAATAATAATGCTTGCCCATATGTGATCTTTGAATAACAGTTGGTTTATAGCATTTAAAAAGCCAAAAACATAAGAACCTGAACGTGATATGTTGTTTAGAATACTTGCTAAAACACCATTAGTGGCATTACTTATAAATTGGACTTCTTCTTTTTGTTCAGTCCCCTTTAAACCATTTATAAACTCGTTAACAATATCAGAGTTACTATCAGCATCAATGTTATTAATCCTTATACTTTTTATATTATCACGGTAGTCTAAGTCAATATGTTTGTTAAAACTTATAATAGTTCCACCAATTAAAACAGTATAAATAAAACACACGATGATACAAGCTTTCCAGTTGCGGTAAAAAGCGGTTTTTCCTTCTTTTTTTAATTTAACCCTGCTAAACATACTACTACCCCAATCACAAAACTATTTTATCATAATTTTAAACATTGTTCAATTTTATTCAAATAATAAATATATTACAATTTTGTTATTTAGCTTCGATATCCCCACTGGTGGTGGTAATTGTCAAAATAGGACTTGCGTTAGTATTATCGATGTCTATATTGCCACTTTTGGTTTCAGCCTCAATAAATATTTTGGCCTCTAAACCAACGGTGATATTACCACTTCTTGCTTTTAAGTAAGAATCTTCTTGGATATTTAATTTGGCAATTGTTATGTCGCCACTGGTGGTGGTAATATCTGCTTGATTAGTTATTCTATCTATTTTTATGTTACCACTAGTAGCTTGAGCTTTAAGGTTTGTGATCTCATTTAGCGTTATATCACCACTGGTTGATGATATTTTTAAATTATCACTATTTTCCATGGTAATATTTCCACTGGTTGATTTTATGCTTCCTGCAGTTATATTTTGCAAATAAATATCGCCACTGGTGACTTCAATATTGCCATTAGCAAGAGATAACGATGAAGATAGAGAGCCGGATGATGATGTATGATTATAAGTAATCAATTTATCTTGAGGAAGATAGATAGTAATTTTTTCGCCATAGAAACAAAAACCAAGGCAGATGATGCTTTCTTCTTGATAAATATTTAAAATATCATCTTTTTGGGCTACTTTGATTTTGTCTATATTGTTTTGACTTCCCGTAATTTCTACCCTAATGTCGTTGTTGGGGCTTTCTTTAATTTCAACATCATAGCTTTTTACATCTACCGTTATTTTTTTAATGTCTTCAAAAGATTCATCTAGTAGGACTACTTCTTCTTCAAAGAAAGAAAAGTTATGGCCATGAGCAATACCCCATATAACCGTCCCTATTAAAGCAATTATCATAATAATTAAAATAATAATAATGGTAATAATTAATTTTTTATTTTTCATTTGGTCCTCCTTTTAATAAATGTATTAATTTTACTACTTGAATAACTAATATGCCAACAATAAAAATAAGCCACGAATATGCCCAAGCACTCCAAATAAAACTTACTAGAAAATAAATAATCATGGTTATCAAAAATATAATTTTGCTAATTATTTTTCCTTTTTTCTCTTCCTTTGGTTCTTTAGGGGTTGATACAAAATAATAAATAAGTAAGACGCCAATTAAGGTAATACCAAGCATAATGACCGAACCAATAATTTCTTCATTTACTTGTGCTTCTTCTAATAGTATGGCTAATATGACAATAACTCCGAAGATTACTAAGCATAATGATAAAGTTAAAGCTTTATTCTTTCTTTTTTCTTTGGTTAATTTTTGTTCATAAACTATGTCTTTTTCTTTTAAAAATTCATCAGTTGATATTTCAAAAAAGTTACATAGAGGGACAATTTTATCAATATCAGGATTTGATTCCCCCGTTTCCCACTTACTAATTGTTTGTCTTGATACATTTAGTTCACTAGCTAATTGTTCTTGACTTAAATTTTTCTTTTTTCTTAAATTATAAATTTTTTCTCCTATATTCAATTTCCTCACCTCAAAAAAAATTTTAGCAAAAAAAGTGGTTGCACTCTACCAAGTAGACTTGGAAGGGGCGCAACTATAGTTTACATTTAGCTTTATATTTTTATTTTATCATAATCTAACCATGAAAAAAATCAAAATTAACAAGCAAAATTTAAAAAACCCGTAAAATACGGGATCAAATTAAGTTTGGTGCAAGGAAGGAGATTTGAACTCCCACGAATGAATATTCACTACCCCCTCAAAGTAGCGCGTCTACCGATTCCGCCATCCTTGCATGTATTCATTATAATTTTTCTAAATTAAAAAGTCAAGGCTATGCTCAACTTTATATTCCACTTGTTATAAATTTAAAGCTTTGTTTTAAATAATCGAAAAAACCAGCTTTTTCTATATCTTCTTTAACTATTATTTCTACTTCTGCTACAATATCGCCTTCATTGTTGATGATTTGGGTTGTACCAACAACAGTGCCACTTTTTACTGGGGCTTTTATTTTGTCAACCTTGATGTTAAAAGTATATTCGTTAGGTTTAGCAGTAACATTTAATAATTCCGTAGCATCCTCTTTTAAATAAACATCTACCTCTTTTATCTTGCCTTTTTCAACGCTTACTTTTCCAAGAGAGTCTTCTTTAGAATAAATTACATTACTTTTGAAAGAATTAAAACCATAAGATAACAGAGTTGATGTGTCACTGCTTCTTTCTTCGGCACTAGGTGCAGCCATGACAACACTAATTAATCGTAAGTCCTGTTTCTTAGCTGTTGCCGTTAGACAATATCCGGCCTCAGTTGTATAACCCGTTTTTAACCCATCTACTCCATCATAAAATCTTACTAACCGGTTTGTATTTACTAACCAAATTTGGGATCCGTCGGGTTTGGTTAAATAATCTTCATACAGTGATGTGTATTTTAAAATACTTTCATGTTTTAATAATTCTTTAGCTATCAAGGCCATATCATAAGCAGTTGAATAATGATTCTCATCATCTAAACCATGAGGGTTGGTAAAATTGGTGTTTTTAAGATCTAACTCTTTGGCTCTGGTATTCATTAACTCAACAAAAGCATCGACACTGCCACTTATTTTTTCAGCCATAGCTACTACAGCATCATTGGCACTAGCAATAGCAATACACTTGAGTAAGTTTTCAACGGTGTATTCTTCTCCGGCTTGTAAAAAGACTTGAGAGCCACCCATCCCACTCGCATTTTCACTAATTAGGACTTTATCGTTATAAGAAAGAGTACCATTATCAATGCTTTCCATGATTAGCAGCATACTCATAATTTTGGTCATACTGGCCATAGGTAATTTTTCATCAATGTTTTTTTCGTATAAAATTTTACCGCTTTGGGCATCCATAAGTATGGCTGAGGTACTACTTAAATTAAGAGAATCACCTTCAGCATTTACCATAGGAGTAAATAAAGAAAAAGCAAGGAAAATCATTAATATTTTTTTCAAAAACTAACACCTCTAGTAAATCGTACGTTTAAGTTCTTTTTTTATGACACTAAAGTTCTTCGTTTTTGGTTATAATGAATTTGCTTGCTAATTTGTATTTATTACGATTTTTTATGTAAAAATAACCTAAAATTGAATATGTGGCAGCGCCAATAAAATTGACAAATAAATCTTCCATAGTATCATTTAGACCAATATCTAAATAGCCACCATCTATTGTTAGCAATTCTTCTTCGGCTGAGTTATATAAAACGGTTTTAGCAATATCACGAATCTTAATTGCTTTGTTACTTTGGGTAGGATCAAATTCAACAGAAGTAATGCTTGTAACTAATTCGTCTTTTTGCATATCCATACTTAAAAGCTTGTCAAAGCCATATTCAAAAAATTCCCAACATACCCCAATAGTCATGCTGAAACAAAAAGAGGCAATTGCTACATAAAGAGGTGATAATTTGATTTTTTGACTATTGTTATTTAATAAATCAATTAAAGATAAACCGATTGCAGCGCATAAAAAGCCGTTTAGGGTATGAAGCATTAAATCCCAATTAGCAATATGACCATAGAAATTATAAATTTCACCAAGTATTTCAGCGGCAAATATAAAAATGTAAATAATGGTTTCTAAAGTATTTGGTAAGGTGATTTTAAATCTTCTTTGAATAATAATGGGTAGGATAAGTAAGAATAATGATAACACACATAGTAAAGCACTATCGATATGTCCTAGAAATATTTGCCTAATTAGACATATTATAACTAAGAATCTTAAAACAAAGTAAACTAAAAGGCTGCTTTTTTTTGTTTCTTTATATTCTTTTTTTAATTCTTCCATTATTTTTGATATACTACTCTCCTATTAATTTTGCAATATTTTCACAATATAAGATTAATTTGTTATCATTTCCTTTAAAGGTTATTATATTTTTTCCTTGGCTATATACTACCTTTTTTACCTCTTTTAAATCTAAAGCATAGGCTACTTCTAAATTTTCAGGTATATCTACCATTCTTGATGCTAAAAAAGTATTATATTCCAATTCTTTATTTACATCATGCATTAATACTAATCTTTTGTTAGTTAAAAATAAAGTTAAAATAAATTTGTTTTCGTTAGCTTCTACTTCAATATTTGAGATGATTTTTATTAGTTCTTCATCATTTTTTAACTTAAAATATTTCATCAGATAAACTCCTTAGTTTTATTTTATCATAATTATAACAAAAGAAAAAGCTCTATTTAGAGCTTTCAGTTCAAAGTTGGTGCCCAAGGCCGGACTTGAACCGGCACGGGTTTTAACACCCGCAGGATTTTAAGTCCTGTGCGTCTACCTATTCCGCCACTTGGGCAGGCACTTGTCTTAATGAATAAGACTATTTAAGTATAATATGTTTTCTTCTCTTTTTCAAGTACTTTTTTAAAAAAACGGTTTATTTTTATGAAATAATTTAAAATCTATAATATTGGATTTAAAAAAGGTAAAATGAAAAATTAACTGCAACACTTTTAAGAAATAGAATAAAGTAAGTAAATATGCAAGATTAAGTGCAACAAAATGTTGTACTTTTTTAATTAAAAACTTTAAGAAAATGTATCATTTA